>JANOWV010000171.1:0-4425 GCA_031418075.1 Actinomycetes bacterium | reverse complement strand
CAGGCCACGCAGACCAGGGCATGGAGGTCAGGCCACGCAGGTCAGGCCACGCAGGCCAGGCCACGCAGGCCAGGCCACGCAGGCCAACCCACTCAGGCCAAGTGGGTGTCGAGCCAGGTGAGCGCCCGGGCCCAGGCATCGGCGGCGGCCTCCGGATGGAAGTCGTCGGGTCGCTGGTCGCAGTGGAACCCGTGCTTGGCACCGGCATAGCGCACCACCTCGGCCGCGACCGGCGCATCCACGAGCGCCGCGCGCAGTGTCTCGACGTCGTCGACCGGGATCGACGAGTCCTCGTCGCCGAAGAGTCCCAGCCACGGCGTCTGCAGCGTCGAGACCTCGTCGACGAGCGCCGGGAACGGCAGCACCCCCGCGTTGACGATCCCGCCGCCGTAGAAGCCCACCGCGGCACCGAGCGCTCGTCGGGCCGCGGTGAGGAACGTCGCGCGCCCACCGAAGCAGAAGCCCACGATGCCCGTCCTCGCTGCGGCGTACCCGGCGTCCTCGAGGACGTTCCGTGCCGCGTCCACGTCGATGAGGATCCCGTCGTCGGAGACGCCCTCGAAGAGTGGGATCACCGCGCCGAAGTCGCCGTAGTCCGCCACGCCGCCACCGGCACGGTGGAAGAAGGACGGAGCAACCGCGTGGTAGCCCGCCGCCGCGAAGCGACGGGTGACGTCACGGATGTGCTCGTTGACGCCGAACGCCTCTTGCACGACGAGTACCGCGCCGCGTGCATCGCCATCCGGCGTCACCTCGTAGCACTCCATCGGGCCGTCGGCCGTCGCGATCGTGTGGGTGGTTGCCGCCATGGTCTCGCCCTTTCGTGGCTCTGGGAACGGGATCAGATCTTCCGCGCCTTGCCGACCCATGCCTCCTCGCGCAGGTCGCGCTTCTGCACCTTGCCCATCGGGTCGCGAGGGAGCTCGTCGACAAACACCACCTCGCTCGGGCACTTCGCTTTCACCAGTCGGGCGCGACAGTGCTCGATGAGCTCGCCGTCGGAGACGGGCCCCGTGGTGACCACTACCGCGCGGATGCGCTCGCCCCACTCGTCGTCGGGGACACCGATCACCGCGACCTCGGTGACCGCCGGATGGCTGCGGAGCGCAAGCTCCACCTCGGCCGGGTACACGTTCTCGCCACCCGTGATGATCACGTCCTTGGCCCGATCCACCAGGAAGAGGTAGCCCTCGTCGTCGAGGTACCCGATGTCGCCGAGTGTGAAGAGCCCGTCGCGCCAGATGGAGGCACTCTGCTCGGGGTCGCCCCGGTACGTGAACGGGACACCACCACGTGGCGCGAGATAGACCAGTCCCGGGGATCCCGTCGCCTGCTCGACGCCGTCGTCATCGAGGATCTTCGCGGCGACCGCCGGGCGCCCGACGCTCCCCGGGCGAGCTCGCCACTCGGCGGGCCCGATGAGCGAGCCGAACCCCTCGCTCCCGCCGTAGGTCTCCCAGATCGTGTCGTCACCGAAGATCTCCATCATCCGCTGCTTCACGTCGACGGGGCACGGCGCCGACCCGTGGAGCACACGCCGGACCGACGAGACGTCAAAGCGGGCGACCACCTCAGGAGCGAGGCCGGCGATCCGTATGAAGTGGAGAGGGACGAAGTTCGCGTACGTGATGCGCTCCCGCTCGATCAGCGCCAGCGTGTCCTCGGCATCGAAACCGTCGACGAGCACCGTGGTCTGCCCGAGGAGCAGGGCCGAGTGCGGGTAGCTCCAGCCGGCGAGGTGGTGCAGCGGCGCGAGCGCGAGGTTGCGTTCGTCGGCTGCGTCGATCCCGAACGTGCGCTGGAACTCGAGGGTGTGGGCCAGCGCGTGGAACGGGTTGAAGCCGGCCAGCTCGATCGCCTTCGGTCGGCCGGTCGTCCCCGAGGTGTACGCGTGCCGGAAGACGTAGTCGAGGCGGGGTGCGTCGTCGAGCACGGCCCCGGACTCCCCCGCGAGTGCCCGCTCGTACTCCTCGCCGAGGCGGAGCACCGGGACACCGAGCCCGCGTGCCGCGTCGGCGGCCTCCGGCTCCACGACCGCGACGCGCACCTCGGCATCCCGACACAGGTAGCCGAGCTCGTCGGCGGTGGCGCGGCGGGGCGCGCCCACGATCTCACCGCGCCGACGGGCCACGCCGAGCGCGACTTCGAGGTGCGCGGGTGAGTTCCGGGCGACCAGGAGCACCCGATCGCCGCGTTCGACACCCATACCCGTCAGCACCCGGGCCGCCTGGTTCACCCGCGCGTCGAGCTCGGCGTAGGTGAGGCGTTGCATCCCCTCCACGATCGCGACCTTGTCGGGCGTCGACCGCGCGTGCGACGAGACACCGAACCGGCTCGGGTCGGGCAGCGCGGTCGCAGGCGGCACGGCGAGATCCTACGATCTCCGCCATGACGGAGAATGTGGACGCGACCCATGCCGGCGAACCCATCCGTGGGCGCGCCGTGGGGAGGATCGGGTCGCTCATGGTCGTCGCGAGCGTCTACCTCGCGGCAGTCGCAGTCGCGATGGTCGTGGCGGATGTGCTCGCCGAGAATCCGCTCCTCGCGGTGAACGCGGCGCTCTTCGCCGCGAGCGGCGTCATCTACGCGGCGAGCCTCTCGCTCCGCAACGGTTCGTGCTTCGACGCGTACTGGAGCGTGGCCCCGCCGCTCGTCGCGGTCTACTGGCTCGTCGACGCCGCGCCGGGGGCGAACGGCGCCCGGCAGGTCCTCGTCACCGCACTCGTGTTCCTGTGGGGGATCCGGCTGACCGCGAACTGGGTCCGGTCCTGGCCCGGCCTCGACCACGAGGACTGGCGCTACGTCCAGATGTACCACGACGCGCCGGCCCCGACCTGGGCGGTGAGCCTCTTCGGCGTCCACCTCTTCCCCACCCTCCAGATCGCGCTCGGGTGCCTGGCACTGCGCTTCGCGCTGGCGACGGGGACCGACGGCTTCGGCACCCTCGACGTCGTCGCAGGGATCGTCACCCTGGCCGCGATCGGCATCGAGACCATCGCCGACGAGCAGCGACGATCGTTCGCGCGGACCGCCGAACCGGGCGAATGGTGCCAGCGAGGTCTCTGGGCGCGTTCGCGCCACCCCAATTACTTCGGCGAAGTCACCTTCTGGTGTGGCCTGTTCGGGTTCGCGCTCGCCGGCGACCTCGACGGGTGGTGGACGGTCGTCGGCCCGCTGGCGATGATCACGATGATGCTCGGCGCGAGCGTCCCGATGATGGACAAGCGCAATGCCGAGCGACGCCCGGGGTATGCAGCGGGGGCCGGCACGCTTCCCGCCCTCGTGCCACGCCGACGACCGACGCCTACCCTTCCGACGAAGTCGTAGCCAGAGCCCACGCCCGCTCGCCGAGAACCAGGAGCACGTCGATGAAAGAGCTCGTCTTCCCGCGCATGCTCCTGCCCATCGCGGAACGACGCGCCGACCATCCGGCGATCATCGACGGCGACTACCGAGCAACCTTCGGCGAGCACGTCGAGCGGGCCCTGCGGCTCACGCACTCGCTCGAGCACCAGCTGAAGGTCGCCCGCGACGACCGGTTCGCCGTCATGGCCCTCAACAGCCACCAGTTCCTCGAGCTGTACCACGCCGCGTTCCTCGGTGCGGGCATCGTGAACCCGCTGAACCTGCGCCTCGCGCCAGCCGAGCTCGCCTACATCCTCAAGGACTCGGGGACGAGCGTCTGCTTCGTCGATCCGTTCTTCGCCGAAGTCATCGACTCCGTGCGCGAAGAGGCGGGGATCGAGACGGTCGTCCTGATCGGCGAGGGCGACGCGCCGCACGACACGACCTTCGAAGCCTTGATCGCGGCGGGGCAACCGGTCGTCCCAGACGAGCCCGACGAAGACGATCCGGTGATCCTCATGTACACCGGCGGCACGACTGGGCTCCCGAAGGGCGTGCTCCTCGACCAGCGCGCCGAGATGCTGAACCTGTACCACGTCGCGACGACGTGGCAGATCCACGAGGACCTCGTGTACCTCCACCAGACACCGCTGTTCCACGCGGCGTCGATGGGCGGGATCCTCGGTGTGCCCGCGTCGGGCGCGACGTCGACCTTCGTACCGGTGTTCGACGTTGCCAATGTCCTCGACGTGATCGAACGCGACCAGGTGTCCATGACGGTCATGGTGCCGACCATGGTCGGGATGATGCTGCAACATCCCGAGTTCCGACCGGAGCGGATCGCGTCGCTCGAGATCCTCACGTACGGCGCCTCGCCGATGCCGGGCGCACTCCTCGACCGGGTGCTCGAGATGCTCCCGGACCTGCGCGTCTTCCAGGGCTACGGGATGACCGAGAGCTCGGCGGTGCTCACCGCGCTCACCCCCGCCGACCATCGCGCCGGCGGCGATCGGCTGCGCTCGGCCGGCCGAGGCGTGCCCGGCGTCGTCCTCTCGATCCAGGACGACGATGGCAAGCTGC
>JANOWV010000170.1:0-4393 GCA_031418075.1 Actinomycetes bacterium | reverse complement strand
CACCCTTCAAGCGCAAGGGCAAGGGCCGACCGGGGACCGTGCGAGACGGTGTGCCCGGCACCGCCCTCGTGACGGCGCCGTCGTCGGCGGCAATGCTCACCGCCGACGAGGGTGCGGCGGCCAAAGCCAAGCTCTGACCCTCACCCCCTCTCTTTGGCGTCAGCAGACCCTCGTCAGCGAGGGCTGCTGACGCCAGAACGTGGGGCGGAGTAGCGTTGACCGATCGGCCGCCGGGGTGGGCGGCCCGGTACCAGGGGGAACGATCTATGACCACCGTGCTCGAGCGCGAGGTCCAGCCGTCCAGCTCCGCCAAGGCGAAGGGCGCGGCGCGAGCGCCGAAGGTTCCCTACGACCTCGCAGTCGTCGGGCGGGTCCTGCTCGCAGTGCTGTCCGGGACCGCCGGCGCGATCCACCTCGTGATGGTGCCGTCGCACTTCGCGCTGTCGAACGCCGAGGGCATCGGCTTCGCGGTCGCAGGGTGGATACAACTGTCGATCGCGGTGCTCCTGCTCGTGCGGTCGTCTCGTGCGATCGTCGTCGGTGCGGCCGTGGCCAACCTCGCCGCGATCGGCGCGTGGGGCTTCAGCCGGATCTGGGGTCTCCCGTTCGGTGCGGAGGCGTGGCACCCCGAGACGTCTTCGTTCATCGACCTCACCGCGGTCGGCCTCGAGGCCGCATTCGTCGTCGCCGCCGTCGCACTGCTGCTCCGCCCCGGCTTCGGGCGCGGCTGGGATCGAAGCCGGCTCACCGCCGGCGCAGTGATCCCGATCGCGATCCTCGCCCTCACCTCTGCCGCGCTTGCATCGCCGAGCGCTCGCGACCACGCAGCCGGGAGCCACGGTGGAGCGGTTGCTGGCGCCCACGGTGGAGCGGCCGCTGACGCCCACGGCAGCGCCGCTACCGACGACGCGAAGTTGACCGGGCTCGACACGCTCGAGAACGGGCACCAGGCCCACGGTGGGAACGGTGGGGCGATCGACCCCCACGATCCGAACCAGACTGCGCTCGCCATCCAGCTCGCGCAGACCACCAAGCTGATCGAGAAGTACCCGACCGTCGCCGACGTCGAGGCCGCCGGGTACCGCCGGGCCGGGCCGTTCGTCCCCGGTCTCGGCGCGCACTACGTCGGGCTCGGCAACACTGACGTGAGCGACGACGGCCTGGCGGGCGTCGACGGCACGATGTTCCCGATCATCATCTACGACGGGGTCGAACCCACCTCACCCATCGCCGGCTACATGTACATGTCGTTCGCCGGAAAGACCGGCGTGCCGCCCGAGGGCTTCATCGGCGATGCCGACATCTGGCACTACCACACCAACACCTGTGTCGTGTACGCCGACGGTCACATCGACTCGCCGCTCGGCGCCGATGGCGACGCGACCCCCGCGCAGTGCGCGAAGTACGGCGGGTCGCTGATCAACAACACCGGCTACATGGTGCATGTGTGGACGGTGCCCGGTTACGAGTCGACGCGGGGAACGTTCTCGAACATCAACCCGGCGATCAGCTGCCCCGACGGCACCTACTTCACGCTCCCGAAGGACGACTGGGGCGTGAAGAGCAGCGCTTGCCGGAACACGAAGCCGACCAGCTAGACGATCACCCGTCGTACGGGCTCAACCCGAGCTGCCTACCGAGAGGTAGTCGGGATGGATGCGACCACGGTCGAGTCGGGTCGTGGTCGGGTCGAGCCCCGCCGCCCTGAGGGCCGGCTCTAAGGTCGCGATCCCCATGTGCTCGAGCTGCTCGCCAGCAGTGATCCGCAGGACCTTGGTGGCGAGCACCTCCTGGGCCAGGCTCGCCCGCCACTTCCAGGCCGGGGTGGTGTCGAGTTCCTTCACGACCACCCGCCCAGCGGGCGCGAGGGCAGCAGCAGCATCGGCGATCAGGCGCTCCGCCGCGGCATGCCCGAGGAGATAGAGCACGTCGACGATCGTGATCGCGTCCCAGCCCGTCGCCGGGGCGCCGGGGATGCCCGAAGCGGGCGTCCATCCTGGTGCGACCGGGCGAAACGTCACCCGGTCAGCGACGCCGGCACGAGCGGCCGCGGCCGCGGCAATCTCGAGCTTCGCGTCGTCGATGTCCACCCCGGTCACCCGCACCGCCGGATCCCGCGCCGCGAGGTAGAGCGGGAACAGCCCGTGCCCACACCCGACATCGAGAATCGTGTGCGCGCCGCTCAGCGCGGCGGCGATGCTCGAGAACGGGCAGGTCCGCCAGCGCACCCCCACGTGCACGCGGGTCCCAACCGACGTCTCCCGGTAGGCCGCCCGGGCCGCGCGACCCGCAGGGTCGCTCACGTGAGGTACCACCCGCGGCCGAACCCGAACGCACCGAGCCCGAGCAGCAGCGCCGCACCGATCGCGAGTGGGACCCGCGCCCGGTGCAGCTTGGCCGACCGATCGTCCGCGACGGTTGCACCGGCCAGGGCGAAGAGCGGGAACGCGCCCAGCAGGTAGCGGCCCATGCCCTGGAAGTCCTTGGTGCCGAGCGCCGCGAGCACGACGACGATCAGCGTGTAGCCGCCGTAGCCCACACCGAAGCGGCGGATCACCGCGGGGATCGCGAGGAGCGCGACCAGGGTGAGGAGCGCCTGGATGACGAGCCCGAACGAATACCACGAGTCGGCACCGTGGAGGACCTGACCACCGAACCCGACCTTGAACCAGGTGTGCGGACCCTCCGCCTGGTCCCACGCCTTCTGGACCGTGACGTACAGGAACGGGTCGCCGAAGCGATCAGCCAGCCAGACCGAGAATGCGATCGGTCCGCTCAGCGCGAGGAGCAACCACGCGTGCGGGAACCGGAGGCGGCGCAGGTCGATTCGGGCGGGCACGCCGACACGCGCGAGGAACCCGCCCGCGGTACGGGTAGGGAACCCGCCGGCGCGGTCGAGCGCGACGAGCAACAGGCCGCCGACGACCGCGATCCCCGTGGGGCGCGTCACGCCCGCGAAGGCGCCGACGATCCCTGCCAGCAGGAACCGGTCCCGCTCGACCAGCAGGAAGGCCGCGATGACCAGCAAGACGAACAGCGCATCGGCGTACCCGGCACCGAAGAGGAACCAACCGTACGGATAGAGGAGTAGGGCCGCCACCGCCCCGAAGGCCAAGCGTGGATCCAGTCGGTCCCTGCTCCAGCGGGCGAAGAGCACCACGACGCCGAGACCGGCGCTCCACGTGACGAGCACCGCACTCACCACCGCGTTCGCTACTACTTGGTCGACGGCCCGCACGACGAGCGGGTAGCCGGGAAAGAAGGCGACCGACGACTGATGACCCGGGAGGTAGGTGTAGCCGCGGTGCGCGATGTCGATGTACCAGGTGCAGTCGAAGCGACACCAGCCGCCCACCAGGTCGCGTCCGGACCCGGGGAGCAATGGCACCGCGCCCGTGAGGGCCGCGGCAAGAGCGACGAGTCCGGTCAGTGCGATCGCAAGTACGACGTAGGCGAACGCCGCGCGGCGCATGAGGGGCCCACTGTCGCGATCGACCATCGAGCTCGCATTCACCGAATCGAGCGGTGTGGTGGGCACCGGCTCAGGACCGGGTCGAGGATCTCGCAGGCGTGGGCGGGGCGGCGGTCGGCTCCGATGCCAGCGCGGCGTAGGTCCCGAGCGCGAACCCGGCATCCTCGACTGCCCGGCGCGTCGCCGGGTGACAGAGCGCGTCGGTCTCCGCCTGCCAGTCGAACCGCCAGTCGAGCGCGGTCAGCACCTCATCGCCGTCTTCGCCAGGGTGACAGATGAGGTCGACTGCTGCTCCTCCTGACCGGGCCAGGCGGTCGATCGCGCGCTCCAGCGTCCGTCCGTGCATCGTGCCCGCCTCGTCGAGCCCGACCGAAGCATCCGTGACCGCAAGTCCGGCCCGTCGGGCCCGCCGGACGACGCCACGACTGAGGTGGCGAACGCCCCCCGCGAACGGCCCATGACCGGCAGTGCGCGGCACCCGCACGACGCCGATCCCGTATCGCTGCGCGAGGTCCACGGTGACATCGGCGATCGCGGGCCAGAGGTGCACGTTCTGGTGGGTGTCGACGTGCGTGATCGCGACGCCGTGCGCCCGTACGGCCTCGATCTGCGCCGACCACTCGCGGTCGAGGTCGGCCGGGTCGAGGGCGCCGCGCACGCATCGCGCGACCAGGGCGCGCCAAGTGAGCGGGAAGCGGCCTTCGCGGTCGACGAGCGTCGGAACCTCGGACGCGGGAAGCAGCGGTGCGCCACCAGCGACGGTCGTGAGATGCACACCGATCCCGATGCCGGCATCGGCAAGATTTGTGACCGCGGCGAGGGAGTCGCCGGTGGGGATGACCGAAGCGCTCGTGACGATCCCGTGCTCTGCCGCCCGCAGAATCGCGCGGTCGATGCTCAGTCGGAAGCCGAAGTCGTCAG
>JANOWV010000169.1:0-2941 GCA_031418075.1 Actinomycetes bacterium | reverse complement strand
CCCCGGAGGCGTGCGCTTCGCGACCGCCCGGGTGTAGTTGCCCCTAGAGAGAGGATGGGAATCACCACCATGGCCCTTGAAGGAACGTACGAACCGAGCCCGTGGCAGCCGATCGCCGACCAGGTGGCGCTGTTCGAGTCGACCGACGGCGCCGACGGGAACCTGCTCGAAGGCAAGCCTTGCATCATCTTGTGGACGCGGGGCCGCCACACGGGGACGGTTCGCAAGACACCGCTGATGCGCGTCGCCGACGATGCCGGTCGGTACGCGGTCGTCGCGTCGTTGGGCGGTGCGCCGAAGCACCCGGTCTGGCACCTCAACCTCGTGGCGGACCCGTTCGTGTCACTGCAAGATGGCGCGGAGCTGCGGGACTACACCGCTCGGGTCGTCGAAGGCGACGAGAAGGCCGAGTGGTGGGCCCGGGCTACCGAGGCGTGGCCCAGCTACGACGACTACCAGTCGAACACCGACCGTGCGATCCCGTTGGCGGTGCTCGAACCGCGTTGATCGCGGACGCGGGCGTCGTCGGGCGGCACGGGTAGCGTGATCTCGGCGTGAGCACGACACCGAACGGTTGTGGTGGCGGCGTCGGAGCGGCGTCCAATGGCGGTGGCGGTGGTGGCGGCGCCTCGAGCAGCGGCCCCGCAGGTTCGGTGTTCAGCCTCGCCGCAACCCCGGCCGGTTCCGTCGTGATCACGTACGACGCGTCGGCGGGTGGCTGCAGCGCCACGGCGCCGGCGGGGATCGTCAAGGATCCCAACTTCACCGGCTGAGCGACTACCCCCGGGCGACTACCCCTCTGGCGAGTCCACCCCGAGCGCAGCGACGAGCCCTTCGGGGTCGGCAACGGTGACGGTGAGCGCCGAGTGCCCGGATCGGCGCAGCGCCGTCGGCACCTTCTCGTGGAAGTGCACGCACACGCCCCGGTCGGCGTTGGTGCCGAACGTGAGCCCGTCGTCGGTGAACGACATGCGGGCGCCCACGGCGGTCCACCACCGGTAGCCCGACGTGATGTGCGCGCCGTCGACGTTGGCGAGCGCCGTCTCGAGCTTCAGCAGCCCGAAGGTGGCGACGAAGCAGCCGTCATCGGTGAGGGTGACGCCGTCCTTCGACGGCCGGACACCGAACGGCAACCAGAACGGTGCGAGCTTCAGGTCGGCGGCGTAGGTGAACGTTGATGCCATCGGGCGAGCTCCCTGTGTCGTGGTGGTCCGCGAGCTTGTCGGACGTGATCACCACACTGTCGCGCACCCTCGGTTCCTGGCTAGCGTTTGTGCCAACGAGCCGACGTCAACGGGCGGAGGCATTGCAGGGGATGTGCGCATGGGGCGAGATTCGGTGAGCATCGAGATCGACCGGGACCCGAAGACGGTGTTCCAGGCGATCTCTGACGTGACGCGCATGGGGGAGTGGAGCCCGGAGTGCACTGCGGGCCGCTGGGTGGGCGGTGCTTCGGCCCCGGCTGTAGGTGCGGAGTTCGAGGGCGACAACCGCGTCGCGCTCCTCGGGGTGACCCTGAAGCGATGGACCACCACCTCGGAGGTCACCGCGTGCGTCCCGGGTGCGTTGTTCGAGTTCGTGGCGGCCGGCTACACGACCTGGCGGTACCAGTTCGAGCCGAGCGGGAGTGGGACGCGAGTCACCGAGTCCTACGAGTGCGAGGACCCCAAGGGCGTACAGGGGTTCGTCTACGAGAAGATCGTGCGCCGGCCCGCCACCTTGAAGCGGGACATGCGCCGGACGCTCGAGCGGATGAAGGACGCGATCGAGGCGTCGTGAGCTCCCCCGTGCGTCCCGACGATCCCTCCGACCCCGCGGCCGTCCATCCGCTCTTGGCCGTGACCGCCGAGGAGAAGGCGAAGCTTGCGGGGAGCTTCGGTGGCGTGGCCGAGCACTACGCGCGGTACCGGCCGGGACCGTCGGCTGATGCCGTCGACTGGATGCTCGGGCGGGACGACGACCAGCCCTTGGGGCGGATCGTCGACCTCGGCGCCGGCACCGGTGCGCTCACGCAGCTGCTCGTCGACCGTGCCGATGAAGTGGTCGCGGTCGAACCCGACGACCAGATGCGCGCGGTGCTCACCGAACGCGTGCCCGCGGCGCGGGCCGTCCCCGGCCGTGGTGAGTCGATTCCGTTGCCCGAGCACAGCGCCGACGCGGTGGTGGCGTCGTCGTCGTGGCATTGGATGGAGCCGGTGGAGACGCTGCGAGAGGTCGCCCGGGTGCTGGTGCCCGGCGGGACGCTCGGCGTGGTGTGGTCGGGCCCCGATCCGGACGGCCCGTTCCTCGTCCAGGCCCAGGCCGTGCTCGCCGGTCGGCCGGACCGCGGTGTCGAGGACGACGCACCTGACGCCGCCGCAGACGAAAGCGGCCTTCGTGGCTTCCTCGGGACCGTCACCGGTCGTCCCGAGTTCGCGCTCGAGATCCCCGAGGGCATGCCGTTCGACCCGGTCGCGCGGACGACGTTCTCCTGGGACATGGCGATGGACGAGGACGACCTCATCGGCCTGCTTGGGACCATGAGCTGGATCATCCCCATGGACGATGAGCCGCGCGAGCACTTGCTCGACGAGGCCCGCACGGCGCTGCGCGGCTTTCTCGAAGCCGAGGGCGCCACGACCGTGGAGGTCGCGTTCAAGGCCGCCGCCTGGCGCGCCCGCCGCACCGGTACCTGACCTGCTCGCTCGACATGTGTCGCACCGTGCCGGCCGGGCGTCGTCAGCGACCGAGGAGATCGAGGAGCTCCCGGGCCGCGTACCAACGCCGGGGTCGCCCGGCACCTGCCGGCAAACATGGATGCTCGCGCCGCCGGGCGTTCGTCGGCCCTCCGGCGATCCATAGTCGGGCATGCCGCCCACCCCGTCCCTCGACCTGGACCGGCCTCCCGCGGACCCGTTCGTAGAGTGGCATGCGCGGTGGCACGGTCAGACCAGAACGCCTC
>JANOWV010000168.1:0-2310 GCA_031418075.1 Actinomycetes bacterium | reverse complement strand
CGCGCATTCGTCGCCGCAGTCCTGGGGCTCGACCGCCTCTTCCCCTACGCCGACCCGCTCGGAGCGCTGAACCTCGCGGTCATGACCGAGGGTGACGAGCTGGCGTGGCACTTCGACCAGACGGACTTCGTCGTCTCGCTGGCGCTGGTCACCCCCGACCGTGGAGGTGACTTCGAGTACGTACCCCGGCTCCGCGCTCGCGACGATGAGCGCACGGATGATGTGGCCGAGGTGCTTGCCGGGGAAGGCGCCCGCGTCCGGTACCTGTCGATGACGCCGGGAACGCTCGTCCTGTTCGAGGGGCGCCACTCGATGCACCGGGTGACCGCCGTGGAGGGGCCGACGGCCCGGATCGTCGCGCTCCTCGCGTACGACACTGCTCCCGACACGACCAGCTCCCCGCTGCTGCGCCGCGTCCGCTACGGGCGCGACGCCAGCGTTTCCGGTCCTCTCGTGCCGCACCCCGCTGGAGGCGGGTGAGCGACGCTTCGAGGAGACGGAGGGATCCCAGGGATCGGGCGGCAGCACCGGTACCGTCGAGATATGTCCCTGTGCGCGCGTCCCGCCTGCTCGAACCCGGCGGTCGCGTCCTTCAACTTCGACGGGCTCGCCCGCGTCGTGTGGATCGGCCCCCTCGCTGATGCCCGGGCCCGCACCGCCGGTGACCTGTGCCGGCGCCACGCCGACCGGCTGACCCCACCCCGGCACTGGGAGCTGCGCGACCTTCGACCCGCGGCAGCAACCGCCGGGGACGCGCCCGCGGCCCCGAGTCGCTTCATGGCCCCGCCACCCCCTCCCGCCATCCCGCTCCCGCTCGAGCCCCGTCGCCCCGCCCGGGTGACGGTCCCCGCTGCTCGCGTCGAGCGCGTCGAAGGTACGGCACCCGAGGCACCCGAGGACAGCCCCTTGCTGGCCCGGGCATTCCGCGCCGCCGGCTAGACCCCTAGGCTGCGGCTCGGTGGACGAGCTCGCATGGGTCGACGCGACCGGTCAGGCCGCGCTCGTCCGTTCCGGTGAGATCGCCCCTGCCGAGCTCGTCGACGCGGCACTCGCGCGCATCGATGCACGCAACCCGGCGCTGAACGCGGTCATCCACGACCTGTCGGACGCGGCGCGAGCGACCGCGACCGACCCCACACTCCCCGACGGGCCCTTCCGCGGCGTTCCGTTCCTCCTCAAGGACGCGGTCGCCCACTCGGCCGGCGACCCGTACCACTTCGGGATGCAGGTCCTGAAAGACGCGGGATGGACCGAGCCCACCGATACCTGGCTCGTCGAGCGGTTCCGGGCCGCGGGGTTCGTGATCTGTGGCAAGACCAACCTGCCCGAGCTCGCGTCGATCGTCACGACCGAGTCACGTGCGTACGGTCCGGCTCGGAACCCTTGGGACATCACCCGCTCTCCGGGTGGCTCGAGTGGCGGGGCGGCAGCAGCGGTCGCGTCCGGCATGGTCCCGGTCGCGCACGGCAACGATATGGGCGGATCGATCCGGATCCCGGCGTCGATGTGCGGGCTGGTCGGGCTCAAGCCGTCGCGTGCCCGGTCCACGCTCGGCCCCGACTTCGGCGAGCTCTGGGCGATGACGACCCACGAGCACGTGCTCACGCGGTCGGTCCGGGACACCGCGGCCGTCCTCGATGCGATCGCAGGCCCGGGTGTCGGCGACCCGTACACCGCGCCGGCGCCGGCCCGCCCGTTCGCCGAGGAAGTCGGCGCCGACCCGGGGCGCCTGCGCATCGGCTTCCGGACCGACATCTCCGGCAGCACGGGTGGAACCGACCCGGCGTGCGTCGCGGCGGTGGCGTCCACGGCTGCACTCCTGGAGGAGCTGGGCCACGACGTCGGGCCGACGGCGTGCACCGAGCTGGACGACCCCCGCTTCGCTGCGGCGATCCCCGTCGCGTTCGGCGTGTTCATCGCACGTGAGCTCGACCGATGGAGCGCCAAGCTCGGTCGCGAGATCGCGACGTCCGAGCTCGAGCCGTGGAACGCACTGCTCGCGGAGATGGGCGCTGCGGTCACCGCTTCCGCGTACATCGGCGCCATCGAGGAGCTCCAGGGGTACGCGCGCACCGTTGCCGGATGGTGGGCGGGCGGCTACGACATGCTCGTCACTCCGATGCTCACCCAGCCGCCATTCCCCCTCGGCTACCTGTCCCCCGACATCGACGCGTTCGACGTGCTCGACCGGCTCACCGGGCTCACGAGCTTCTCGATGCCGTTCAACGTGACCGGCCAACCCGCGATCTCCCTCCCGCTCCACTGGGATGACGACGGTCTGCCGATCGGTGTCCAGCTCGTCGCGGCCTA
>JANOWV010000167.1:0-10122 GCA_031418075.1 Actinomycetes bacterium | reverse complement strand
CTGTGGACGGTCCCTCGACCCGCTTCCTCGTCGAACAGGCGCAGCTGCGCGGATTGTGGGTCTGCGGCTCCTTACCGGAGCGCCCCGAGGGGAAGACGCTCCCGTACAACCAGCTCGTGCTCGCGGCGCCGGACGGCTCGGTGCATCGCTACGCCAAGATCCACCCGTTCTCGTACGCGGGCGAACAGGAGCACTTCGCGCCGGGGACGCAGACCGTCACCGTCGACATCGATGGTCTGCGTACCAGTCTCTTCGTCTGTTACGACCTTCGCTTCGCGGACGAGTTCTGGCCGCTCGCTCGCGACACCGATTGTTATGTGGTTGTCGCGAACTGGCCGACGAAACGGCGTGAGCACTGGAGGGTGCTGCTACGCGCCCGCGCGATCGAGAACCAGGCGTATGTCGTCGGTGTGAACCGCGTCGGTCGCGGTGGCAACCTCGACTACGGCGGTGACAGCGCCGTCGTCGATCCACTCGGCGAAGCGGTCGAGGCCCCAGCGGGTGAAGAGCACGTGCTCGTCACCGAGGTGGATCCCGTTCGCGTCGCGGAGGTGCGGGCGCGGTTCCCGTTCCTGCAGGATCGTCGTGACGGAGAGCGCGCCTAGCGCAACCAGGCCCAATGCGATCAGGCCCAACGCAACCAGGGGGGCGTCACTAGGGTCACTCGCATGAGCCGAGACCGGTCGTACCCGAACTTCGAAGGGACCATCGGTCGAACATTCGCCGGTACCGAGGGATGGTGGCCCGAACGGTCCACGCCCCCTCAAAGAGCACCGAATGTCGTCGTCATCCTCGCCGACGACCTCGGCTACTCGGACCTGGGGTGCTACGGCTCCGAGATCGACACGCCCAACCTCGATGCCCTCGCCGCGCGGGGAACCCGCTACACCAACTTCCACGTCGCTCCGATGTGCTCGCCGACCCGCGCGGCGCTGCTCACGGGGGTGAACCCGCATCGCGCGGGTGTCGGCACGGTCGCCCATTCCGACGCGGGATTTCCCGGGTACGCGATGGAGCTCGCCACCGACGTGGCGACCGCGGCAGAGGTGTTCCGCGACCACGGGTACGCCACGATGATGCTCGGGAAGTGGCATCTGACGAAGGACTCCGACTGCTCGGCTGCCGGGCCGAAGCATTCGTGGCCCTGTCAGCGGGGCTTCGAGAACTTCTACGGGTTCCTCGATGCGTTCACGAACCAGCACCATCCTCATCGGCTCGTCGAGGACAACCACCTCGTGGAGGTCGATCAGTACCCCGACGACTACTTCCTCACCGACGACCTCACTGATCGAGCCGTGTCGATGTTGCGGGAGCGCAAGGCTTCCAACCCGGACCAGCCGGTCTTCATGTACTTCGCGCACGGCTCGGTGCATGCGCCGCTGCACGCGAAGGACGGGGACCTGGCGAAGTACCGGGATCGTTACCACGAGGGCTGGGACCGGATCCGCGACGCGCGGTGGCGGCGCCAGCAGGATCTCGGCGTCATCCCCGAGGGTCTTCCGCTCCCGCCCCGGAACCCGGAGCCCAACAACGAGGTACAGGCCTGGGACGACCTGACGGAGCGTGAGCAGCAGCTGTTCGCGCGACACATGACCGTGTACGCGGCGATGGTCGACAACCTCGACCAGAGCGTGGGGCGGATCGTGGACGCGCTCGACGAGCTCGGAGAGCTCGACAACACGATCATTCTCTTCACGTCCGACAACGGGGCGTCGCGGGAGGGTGAGGCGATCGGAACCAGTGCGTACTACGTGCACCTGCTCCAGGGCGACGACCTCGACGCCGATGTGGCCCGAATCGACGAGATCGGTGGTCCCACCACGACGCCGCACTATCCCCGCGGCTGGGCGATGACAGGGAACACGCCGTTCCGGCTCTACAAGATCAACACGCACGCCGGTGGACACTCCGTCCCGTGCATCATGTCGTGGCCGAAGCGGGGCATCGGCGACGGATCATTCCGTCGCCAGTACCAGCACGTCACCGACGTGCTGCCCACACTGCTCGACCTGTGCGGGCTCGGCATGCCCACCGAACGCAGGGGAGTGACGCTCGCCGCGCCGGCGGGCGCGAGCTTCGTGTCGACGTTGGAGGATGCCGACGGTCCGAGCACGCACCGAGAGCAGTACACGGAGCAGATCGGGCACCGCGGCTACTACCGCGATGGTTGGGAGGTCGTGACGCTGCACCAGCCGCTGACGCCGTTCTCCGACGACGAATGGGAGCTCTACGACCTCACCGAGGATCCGAACGAGCTGCACGACCTGTCGGCAAAGCATCCCGAGCTGCGACGCGAGCTCGCCGATGCATGGGAGGAGGCCGCATGGGAGCAGCGCGTATATCCCCTCGACGAAGGTGCCGGGCTGAAGTACCTGCTGCGGCCGGAACGCAGCCGGGTGTACTCCGAACCGGTGACGATCGTTGCCGGGACCCCGACGCTCGAGCGGTGGCGATCGGTCCAGCTGCTCTGGTTCCGCAGCTGTCGGATCAGGGTGACGCTCGAGTTCGCGCGCGGCGACCGCGGCTACCTCGTCGCGCACGGCGACCAGGGTGCGGGGTACGGGCTCTATGTGCTCGACGACGAGCTGGTCTTCGTGCACAACGACGGTCGTGGGGTCATGCGGACACTCTCCGGTGGAACGCTGACCGCGGGCACGCGTGATGTCGTGATCGATCTCGATGCGGTCGGCGACCGCTGTTGGTCCGTGACGTTGTCTGTCGCGGGCATCTCGACGGGAACGCTCGACGGGGTTCCGATGCTCTTCGGGATGGCACCGTTCGAGGGCATCGACGTGGGCATCGACCGCCGCTCACCCGTCTCGTGGGAGATCTACGAGCGCTTCGGTACGTTCGCGTACACGGGCACGCTCGCGTCGGTGCGCTTCGAGCCGGGTGAACCGGCACCCGACGCGCCCGAGCGGATGCTCGACACGCTGCGTGAGATGGGCGCCCGTTTCGAGTGATCCCGGTTCCCGTCAGCCGGGTTCCCGCGATCCGGGTTCCCGCGATCCGTCAGGCGATCGCGGTGAAGGTGATCGGGAACTCGGTGATTCCCCGCACGAACGCGTTGGGAAGGCGGCGGGGTCCGACGTCGTCGGCGTAGGCCCAGTCGTCGAGCCGAGTGACGAGTTGCTCGAACATGATGCGCAGTTCCAAGCGCGCCAGCGATGTTCCGAGGCAGAAGTGCGTGCCGAATCCGAACGCGAGGTGTGGGTTCGGATGACGCGTGACGTCGAAGCGCTGCGGATCCTCGAACATGTCCTCGTCGCGGTTCGCCGAGCTGTACATGAGGACGACCTGTTGGTCCTGTGCGATCTCGACGTCCCCGATCGACGTGTCCTTCGACGCGACGCGGCACATGTTGAGCACGGGAGTGGTCCACCGGATGAGCTCTTCGACCGCGACGGTCATGCGCTCCGGCTCGTGGCGAAGGAGCTCTCGTTGGTCGGGGTTCGCGATGAATGCGTCGATGCCGTTGGCGATGACGGTGCGAGTCGTCTCCGCACCGCCGTCGAGCAGGAGGAGCGCGTCGCTCGCCAAGTCGTCGTCGGAGAGCGGACAACCGCCGACTTCGGCCTGGGTCCAGACCGACATGAGGTCGTCGACCGGGCACCCGCGCCGTTCGGCGGCGACGCCGAGTGCCGCGCCGCCGAATTCCGCCGCCGCGAGGATCCCTTCATCGGTGAAGTACCGGGGCCCGCCACCGAGCGCGATCGTCGTCGACGACCAGCGCACGAGGTCGTCGGTCGCGTCCTCGGGGAAGCCGAGCAGGTGGCCGATCATGCGGGCAGGAAGTGGTGCGGCGAGCTCGGCGATGACCTCGGCCGAGCCCCTGGAGGCCACCGCATCGATGAGGTCGTCGACCTGCGACCGGACGAGCTCGGCGTGGGACGTGACGGCGCGTGGCGTGAAGCGGCGGGCGACGAGCCGTCGACGTTCGGTGTGGACCGGATCGTCGAGACCGATGATGGAGGCATCGGCGTCGATGTTGGGCCGGTACCCGCCCGAGTTCAGCCAGGTCGCCGCGTCCTTCTCGATCTCGACGATGTCGCGATACCGGCTGATGCCGAACAGTTCGTTCGTCGCGTCCCAGTAGGCCGGGCGGTGGGCGCGCAGGTAGGTGTAGACCGGCTCGGGATCGCCGGCGTAGAGATCGCCGTCGAGCAGGTCGAGTGTTCCGGACTCGACGAGCTCGCGGGCCTGATCTGTGTCCACATGGACCTCCTCGGTCGTTCCAGAATGTCACGGCGACGCCGACGGCGGCGACGCGGAGATGGAGGCGTGGCGCATGGCACAGCATCGACTCGGGGAGCCGAGCACCGGAATCGTGGTCACGGGCGGCGCTTCGGGGATCGGGCGGGCATGCTGCTTGTCGCTCGCCGAAGTCGGTCGTGGGGTCGCGGCCTGGGACCTCGATGGCGACGGCGCCAAGGCGACCGCCGACGCGTGCGCCGAGCTCGGGGTGCAAGCAGTCGGTATCGGACTCGACGTGACTGACCAAGACGCGGTCGCCGCGGCGACGGCGACGTCGGTCGACGCACTCGGCGAGATCGGCGGTCTCGTCCACGCGGCGGGAACAGTCCGGGCTGCGCTGGACGATGTCGTCGATCTCGACACTTGGGACCTCGTGCTCGGGGTGAACCTGCGGGCCGCGGCGGTCGTGGTGAGCGCGCTTCTGCCGGCGTTCCGCGCCTCGGGACCCGGTGCGGCCGTCGTCGGGATCTCGTCGATCGAGGGACTGATCGGCCACGGCTTCATCCCCTCCTACGTCGCGTCGAAGCACGGGCTGATCGGGCTCGTCCGTTCGCTCGCGCATCGCCTCGGTCCGGACGGCATCCGCGCGAACGCGGTGTGCCCCGGATATGTGGAGACACCGATGCTGGCGCCGACGATCGGCACGCCCGAGGCGCGTGCCTCGTTCGAGCAGAAGATCCCGATCGGTCGCCTGGCCCAGCCGGACGACATCGCGCGCGTGGTTCGGTTCCTCCTCTCGGAGGAGGCGGCGTACGTCAACGGGGCCGCGATCGTCGTCGACGGTGGCGTCACCGCGGTCGGAGGTCAAGAAGCCCTCGGGGACTGAGCGGTTCCGTGGAGGACGTCGCGACGTACTGCCGGATCTGTGCTGCGGCCTGCGGCATCGTCGCGACGGTCGACGGAGAGACGGTTCGCAAGATCAGGGGCGATCCCGAGCATCCCGTGTCCCGTGGGTACACCTGCCCAAAGGGTCGAGCGCTCGCCGAATGGCATCACGCCGCGGCACGACTCGACCGACCGACGCTTCGCCGTGTCGCGACGTCCTGGCGCGATGTGCTCGACGATGCCGCCGGTGTGATCCGCGTTGTGCTTGATCGCGAGGGGCCAGATGCCGTCGGCTTCTACCTCGCTACTGGGCTCGCCTACGACATCAACGGTTGGATGACCGCCGAACGGCTCGTCCGTCGTATCGGCACCCGCCAGCGCTACACGCCGGTCACGATCGACAATGCTCCGGTCCTGCGCGCCGCCGAGCTGGTCACCGGCTCGACGGCGCTCAACACGGTCTGGGATCCGGATCGGTCGAGGCTGCTCCTGCTCTTCGGGACGAACCCGGTCGTGTCGCATGGTTACGGGACGACGCTCGCCGACCCGATCACACGGCTCCGCGACTTCCAGGGAGATGGGGGCGAGGTCTGGGTCGTCGATCCGCGTCGGACCGAGACGGCCGCGCTCGCCGACCGGCACCTGCAGACGCGTCCGGGTTCCGACGTGTTCGTGCTCGCCTGGCTGGTCCGTGAGCTCCTCGACGACGGTGCCGACGGAACCGAGCTCGAACAGCATTGCGATCCAGCCGACGTCGCCCGACTGCGCGAGGTCGTGGAACCTTTCGGCCTCGACCGCGTCGCAGCCGCGGCGGACGTCCCGAGCGACGATCTGCTGGCACTCGTCGCCGCGATCCGGCGCGCCGGCGGGATCGCCGCGATGTGCGGCACCGGGATCACCATGAGTCGCGACGGAGTCGTTGCCGAGTGGTTGCGGTGGGCGTTGCTCATCCTGATGGGATCGGTGGACACCGCCCGGGGCATGGTCTGCAACCCGGGGTGGCTCTTCCCGCTCGACGGCGTGCCCCGCCCCGGTGCAGACGCGCCGGCACCGACACGCGAGGCCGGCCCGGGGAGCCGACCCGAGCTCGCGCGCTGGCAGGGACAGCACCCGTGCGTGTCACTCGTCGACGAGATCGAACACGGAACGCTTCGCGTGCTGGTCGTTGGGGGAGGGAACCCTCTCACGGCGTTCCCCGACGCCACACGGACGCGCGCCGCATTCGAACGGCTCGACGCCCTGATCGTCCTCGACGTGGTGGAGACGCCGCTCACCGCGATCGCAACGCATGTGCTGCCCGTCGCCGGCCAGCTCGAACGTGCCGACATCTCGATGTTGGAGAACGTCGCCTTCGAGGGGCGGATCCAGCACACGGAGCCAGTCGTCGCGGTCGGGGCCGATCGACGTCCCGCGTGGTGGGCGCTCGGCAGCATCGCCCGACGGCTGGGTCTCGACGTGCTCCACGGTTTGGACCCGGACCGTTGCGACGACGAGACCCTGCTCGGCCGCCTCGCCGCGGGGAGTAGGGACGGCTACGACACCCTCGTCGCCGCCGGTCCGCACGGGCTCGTCGCCCCGCCGGCGCCCGGGTGGGTGCACGACAGGATGCTCCCGGGCGGACGGTGGCGGATCGCGCCCGAGGGTCTGGTGGACCGACTAGCGCGCACGGCCGAGCCCGAGTCCGGGTTGGTGCTCATCCCGAGGCGCCGCGTCCGGTGGATGAACTCGGCGCCGGATCGTCCATCGGTCGCTGACCGAGATGCGGCCGAGGTGCGCGTCCATCCCGACGTTGCCGCCGACCTCGGACTCGAAGACGGCGACGCAGTCCAGGTTCGATCGGCCTACGGGTCGATGGATGCCGCCCTCGCCACAGATCCGAACGTGAGGGTTGGCGCGGTGTCGTGCACGCACGGCGCCTGGGACGCGAACGTCGCGCAGCTCACGAGCGCGACGGTCGACGTCGACGAGGAGACCGGCATGCCGCAGACATCAGGGGTGCCGGTGACGATCAGCCCTTCCCCGATCGCGGCACCTCCCGTCGCGGCACCTCCCGTCGTGGCACCTCCCGTCGCAAGACCAGGGGGCCGCGACGAGCCACCGGCGTAGGCTCGATCGAGATGCCCGGGTTGCTGGCAACGATCGCCGCGGAACCATCACAGCTCCTTCCCGCTCGTACCCAGATGGCGTTCACGCTCGGCGTGCACATCATCCTCGTCCCGTTCGGGGTCGCGTTCACCTTCATCACGCTGATCGCGAACTACCGCGCGATCAAGCACGGCGACGAAGACGCGCTGCTTCTCGCGCAGCGATGGTCGAAGGTCGCCGCGGTGCTCTTCGCGGTCGGCGCCGTGACCGGCACGGTGCTGAGCTTCGAGCTCGGGTTGCTCTGGCCCGGGCTCATGGAGAAGTACGGGGCCGCGTACGGGATCCCGTTCGCGATCGAGGGCATCTTCTTCTTCCTCGAGGCGATCTTCGTCGCGATCTACATCTACGGCTGGAAGCGGCTGAAGCCGTGGACCCATTTCTGGACTGGCGTGCCGGTCGTCCTGGCCGGGATCGGCGGCACGCTCTCCGTCGTGGCCGCGAACGCCTGGATGAACCAGCCGGGTGGGTTCACGCTGGTCGACGGCAAGGTCACCGATGTGCAGCCGCTGCAGGTGATCTTCAACGGTGCGTTCTGGTACGAGAGCATCCACATGCTCCTCGCCGCATATCTGGTCGCCGGATTCGTCGTGGCATCGGTGTATGCGGTCGCGATGTTGCGGGGACGCACAGGTCGGTACCACCGCCTCGGGTTCCTGATCCCGTTCACGGTCGCCGCGATCGCCATGCCGATGCAGATGTTCATGGGCGACCTGATGGCCCGCTCCGTGTTCGAGGACCAGCCGCTGAAGTTCGCCGCGATGGAGCTCGTGCCCCGCACCGGGGACAACGTCCCGGAGACGATCGGTGGCTTCTACATCGACGGCTTGGTCGTGGGACCGAGGATCGAGATTCCCGGGCTGGCCTCGCTGTTGTCCGACTACAGCACCGACACCCGGATCACCGGGTTCGAGTCGGTCCCGGCGCGCGACCGACCACCGGTCAACATCGTCCACCTCGCCTGGGACGTGATGATCGGGATCGCCACGCTCCTGTTCGCGCTCGCGATGTGGTTTGCCTTCGTGTGGTGGAGACGACGCGCGATCCCGAAGACCCGGTGGTTCCTGCGGGCTGCCGCCGCCGCGGGAGTCGCGAGCGTCGTCTGCATGGAGGCGGGTTGGATCGTCACCGAGGTCGGGCGCCAGCCGTGGATCGTCTACGGGTTGCAACGGACCGCCGATGCGGTGACGCGCTCCGACGGAGTGTGGGTGGTGTTCGGGGTGACGTTCCTCGTCTATGCGTTGGTCATCGCGGCAACCGTGCTCGTGCTGCGATCGATGACGCGGCGGTGGAGGGCTGCCGACACGGATGATTCGGTGGTGCCGTACGGTCCGGCACCCGAGATGGTGTCGTGAGCGACGTCGCCGGGGTGATCCTGTGGGTCGGTGTCGTCTTCTACGCGGTGTTCGGCGGTGCCGACTTCGGGGCGGGGTTCTGGGATCTCACCGCCGGAGGCGCGGGGCGAGGCCGCCGCCCGCGTGCCCTCATCGATGCCGCCGTCGGACCGGTCTGGGAGGCGAACCACGTCTGGTTGATCTTCTGCCTCGTCGTGCTGTGGACCGCCTTCCCGAGCGCGTTCGCCGCGATCATGACGACGCTCGGTATACCGCTCGCGATCGCGGCGTTCGGGATCGTCGTACGCGGGTCCGGCTTCGCGTTCCTGCGCGTGTCGACTCGTCTGTCGCGTCAGCGCATGTTCGGCATCGCATTCGCGACCTCCTCGGTGATCACACCGTTCTTCCTCGGGACTGTGGCCGGCGGCATCGCTTCGGGACGGGTGCCCGTCGGAGGGAATGGAGATCCGATCGAGAGCTGGGTCAACCCGACGTCGATCCTCGGTGGCGTGTTCGCGGTCGTGGTGTGCGCGTACCTCGCGGCCGTCTTCCTCGTGTACGAGGCAAACCGGCGTCGCGACGAAGCGTTGGTCGACGCGTTCCGTGCGCGGGCGATCGGTGCTGCGGTGGTTGCCGGGGTGGTCTCGGTCGCCGGGCTGTTCGTCCTGGCCGATGACGCGCCCCGACTCCACGATCGGCTGCTCGGTACGGCGTGGCCTGTCGTCGTGGTCTCCGTGCTCCTCGGGCTGGCGGCGCTCGTGCTCCTCGTGCGCCGGGCCGCGGCCTACGCGCGGGTGGCCGCCGCTGCGGCGGTCGCCGCGGTGATCGGCGGTTGGGGGATCGCGCAGTACCCGAACGTCCTCGGGACCCGGTTCGCGCTCGACCGTGCGGCCGCGCCGGCGACCACGCTTGCCTGGGTGCTGGGCATCTTCGTCGCGGCGGTCGTGTTGATCGGCCCTTCGCTCGTGTGGCTCTACGTGCTCGCCCAGCGCGGCGAGCTCTCGGAGCCCGACAGATGAGTCGGCGATAAATACGACTTGCCAGGTCAGGTTTACCCGCATAACGTGGACTCGTGGCCACGATCACCGCATCCTCCCGACGGCGGGTCACCGCGTTCCCCGAGACGGTCAACGAGGTCTCCGCTCGCCTCGTGGCCGCCGGCGTGGTCACCATGGCGGTCGGGATCCTGGCCTTGGGCCAATGGTGGATCTTGGCCCCGCTCGTCTACGGCTTCCTGGCCCGGGTCGCGGCCGGCCCTCGCTTCAGCCCACTGGGCCTGCTGGTCACCCGAGTCGTGACCCCGAGCCTCGCCCTCGAGCCGCGGATCGTCCCCGGGCCGCCGAAGCAGTTCGCGCAGGGCGTCGGTGTCGTGTTCTCGGTCTCGGCGTCGGTGCTGTACCTCGCCGGAGCCTCCGATTCCGCCAGTGTCGTGCTCGGCATGCTCGTCTTCGCGGCCACGTTGGAGTCGGTCTTCGGCTACTGCCTCGGGTGCAAGGTGTTCGCCCTGCTCATGCGGGTCGGTGTCATCCCGGAATCGGTCTGCGAGGCCTGCAACGACCTGACGCTC
>JANOWV010000166.1:0-3792 GCA_031418075.1 Actinomycetes bacterium | reverse complement strand
CGCATCATCAACGAGCCCACCGCAGCCGCGCTGGCGTACGGGCTCGACAAGGAGCAGGACCTCACCATCCTCGTCTTCGACCTCGGCGGTGGCACGTTCGACGTGTCGGTGCTCGAGCTCGGCGACGGGGTCTTCGAGGTGAAGTCCACGGCCGGGAACACCAACCTCGGCGGTGACGACTGGGACCAGCGCGTCATCGACTGGATGGTGAGCGAGTTCAAGAACGCCCACGGTGTCGATCTCGCCGCGGACAAGATGGCGACCCAGCGGCTCAAGGAGGCCGGCGAGAAGGCCAAGATCGAGCTGTCGTCGCTGCAGGAGACCTCGATCAACCTACCGTTCGTCACGGCGACGGCCGACGGCCCGCTGCACCTCGAGCTCTCGCTCACGCGCTCGAAGTTCCAGGAGATCACGTCGGATCTCCTCGACGCGTGCAAGGGCCCGGTCGAGCAGTCGATCCGCGACGCGGGGCTCACCAAGGACAAGATCGACCGGGTCATCCTGGTCGGCGGCTCCACGCGCATGCCCGCGGTGCAGGACCTCGTGCAGAGCCTCACCGGCCAGGAGGGCGACAAGGGCGTCAACCCCGACGAGGCCGTCGCGGTCGGCGCGGCGATCCAGGCGGGCGTGCTCAAGGGCGACGTCAAGGACGTGCTGCTCCTCGACGTGACGCCGCTCTCCCTCGGTATCGAGACCAAGGGTCAGATCATGACCAAGCTCATCGAGCGCAACTCCACGATCCCCACGAAGCGGTCGGAGGTCTTCACGACCGCCGATGACAACCAGCCGAGCGTGGAGATCAAGGTGCTCCAGGGCGAGAGCGACATGGCCTACCGCAACAACTTGCTCGGCACGTTCCAGCTCGTCGGCATCCCGCCGGCGCCGCGAGGTGTGCCGCAGGTCGAGGTCACCTTCGACATCGACGCGAACGGCATCGTCCACGTGTCCGCCAAGGACCTCGGGACGGGCCAGGAGCAGCAGATGACCATCACCGGCGGGACCGCCCTCGACAAGGACGAGATCGAGCGGATGATGAAGGAGGCCGAGGCCCACGCCGAGGAGGACAAGGAGCGGCGCGAGGTGGCCGAGGTCCGCAACAACGCGGACGCGCTCGTCTACCAGACGGAGAAGCTCCTCACCGATCAGGCCGACAAGGTCGCCGACGACGATCGGACCACGATCCAGGCCGCCATCGATGAGCTGAAGACAGCGTTGGCCGGCGAGGACACCGAAGCGATCAAGTCCAAGCACCAGGCGCTGGTCCAGGCGAGTCAGGAATTCGCGCAGCGGCTCTACGCGGCGACCCAGGCCCAGCAGTCCGCGGGCGGCGAAGGGGAGAGCGCCCCGGCCGACGACGAGGTCGCCGACGCCGAGATCGTCGACGAGCCGAGCGACGAGGGCGAGGCGCAGAGCGCATGAGCCGTATCGACGAGGAGTCCGACGTCGTCGGTCCCAGCGAGCCCGGGCCTGACGAGCGCGGAACGGATGAGGCGATCGACGACGCGCGAGCCGAGGTCGAGCTCCTCGACGACGAGACGGTCGAGGCGGCCGAAGCCGTCGTCGAGGCCGACCTCGCCGAGCTCGCCAAAGAACGTGACGACTTCCGGGAGCTCGCGCAGCGGGTCCAGGCCGACTTCGAGAACTACCGCAAGCGGGTGATCCGAGAGCAGACCGCAGTCGTCGAACGCGCCACCGAGAGCCTCGTCACCGAGCTGCTGGCGGTGCTCGACAGCTTCGAGCTCGCGCTCGGCACCCTCGACGGTGCCGACGAGAACGTCCGCAAGGGCGTCGAGCTCGTCTACAGCGGTCTCCTCGGCGCGCTCGAACGCGTCGGGCTCGAGCGGATCCCCACCGAAGGTGCACCGTTCGACCCGACGGTGCACGAGGCCGTGCTCCAGGAGGACGGTGACGGCGAGCCCGTCGTCGTCGAGACGATGCGTTCCGGCTTCCGGCTCAAGGGCAAGGTCCTGCGCCCGGCGATGGTCAAGGTCGGACACTGAGGCTGCGATGGCACCCCAGCGCGATTGGTTCGAGAAGGACTACTACGCGGTCCTCGGGCTGAAGGCCGACGCGTCCGACAAGGACGTCCAGAAGGCCTATCGGAAGCTGGCCAAGGAGAACCACCCCGACGCGAACCCGGGCGATGCGTCTGCAGAAGAACGCTTCAAGGAGGTCTCGGCCGCCCACGAGGTCCTCGGTGATGCCGAGAAGCGCAAGGAGTACGACTCCGTGCGCGAGATGGTCTCGAGCGGCGGCCCACGAGGGTTTGGCGGAGGATTCGGGAACTCCGGGTTCCAGGGCGGCGGGTTCGATTTCGACGATTCGGGCGGGCTCGGCGACATCCTCGGCAACCTGTTCGGCGGGGGGCTCGGACGACGCGGTCGCGGCCGAGCGGGAACCGCGGGCCCGGTGCGCGGCCAGGACCTCGAGACGGAGCTCCACCTCGACTTCCTCGACGCCGTCCATGGCGTGACGACCACGGTCAACGTCACGAGCGACGCCGCGTGCTCTACCTGCAGCGGTTCGGGCGCCGAGCCCGGCACCTTCCCGACCCAGTGCACCCGTTGCCACGGCACGGGTGCCATCGCCGTCCCCCAGGGCCCGTTCTCGGTCTCGGAGGTCTGCCCGACCTGCGGCGGCCGGGGCCAGATCATCGAGCACAAGTGCAAGGCCTGTCGGAGCACCGGGGTCGAGCGCCGCCGCCGTGAGGTGAAGGTCCGACTTCCTGCCGGCGTGCGCGACGGCCAACGCATCCGCGTGAAGGGTCGCGGCGCGGCCGGACGCAACGGGGGCCCGCCCGGCGACCTGTACGTGATCGTCCACGTCGCGCCCCACTCGGTCTTCGGACGCTCGGGGAAGAACCACCTCACCCTCGAGGTCCCGATCACGTTCGCAGAAGCCGCGCTCGGCGCGCACGTGAAGGTGCCGACGCTCGGTGCACCAGTGACCGTGAAGGTCCCCGCCGGTACCCAGCACGGTACGACCGTGCGCGTCCGTGGCCGCGGGATCGCGCCCACGACCGGCGACCCCGGCGATCTCCTGGTCACGTTCTCCGTCGTGGTGCCTGAGCAGCTCACCGCAGATCAGAAAGACGCGGTCGAAGCCCTTGCCGAAGCGATCCCGACGAACCCCCGCCTGCACCTCGACCACTAGGGAGGCGTATCCATGGAAGCCCGCGAGACCAGAGCGCTCTACATCATCTCGGTTGCCGCGGAGCTCGCCGGCGTGCACGCGCAGACCCTCCGCATCTACGAGCGAAAGGGGCTCATCGAGCCCCAGCGAACCCAGGGGGGCAGCCGGCGTTACTCGGACCGCGACATCGCGTTGCTCCAGCGCATCCAGACATTGACGACCGACGGGGTGAGCCTCGCCGGGGTCCGCAAGATCCTCGGGCTCGAAGACCGACTCGCGCGCGCCGAGGCGAAAGTCGAGCAGCTCACGAACGCGCTCGACGCGGCGCAGCGCGAACGCTCTGACGCCGTCGAGGCTGCTCGTCGGGAGCTCCGCCGGGACCTCGTGCCGGTCCCTCGGTCGGCGGTTCCGGATCGGCGACGCTCGTTCGGATCGTGATGGGCCGCGGTCGGCGCCGTCGCGTGGCCGCGTTAGGGCGACGCGACGGAGGCCACGAAGTCCGCGAGCTCGAGATCGGTGGGCGCGGTGCGCGGCTCGCGGACCGTCACTGTGATGGTGAGCGGCCGGCCGGCCGCGGTGCGCCCGACCCACTGGTCGATGCGCGTGGGGGAGCCGGAGCCCGAGTCACGGAAGGTGAACCGCAAGGCAGGTGCGCCGGCG
>JANOWV010000165.1:0-7085 GCA_031418075.1 Actinomycetes bacterium | reverse complement strand
CGGGATCGTCCGCCGAGAGCATCAGCGCCAAGCGCTCGTCGTAGATGCGGAACACGTCACGCACATGGCACCCATACTCGAGTGCCGACCACCGATCGGCGTCGGCGCGGACGCGGGCGCGGGGATCGGCGAGCAGACGCTCCCAGTCGCGGACGTTCGTGCGGATCATGGCGCCGACGTCGCTCCGCTCGAACGCCGCGGCGTCGAACCCGCACTCAGGGCAGGGTCGCTCGCGGACCCAAGTCCAGTCCTTCGTGTCCGGCTCGATCGCCACGGTCGCAGGCTAGGGCGAATTCCAACGTTCCGGCGTCAGAGATTGGCGTATTTCGCCGATCTTCGACGCAAGAACAGTGGCGCGCTACGGACGCGCGGCGAGCGCCTTGACGAGCAGGGCGCCGAACTGCTGCGCGCCGGCCTCGTTGAAGTGGGGGTCGCCGACGCCACCGTGCCATTCGGGATGCCCGTCGAACGCGGCGTCGAGGTCGATGAGCCGCACCTGCGGCCACCGCACCACAGCACGCGCGATCGCGTCGTTGACGGTCGCAGGGTCGGCGGGGTACGCCGCTGACTCCTGGACGTTCACCCAGTAGATCTCCTGTGCGCCGGCGTCGAGCAGCGTCTCGATGATCCCGTCGATCTCCGGGTCGAGCCGGCGGCACGTGCGGTCGCAGTTGTTGGTCCCGAGCGCGACGATGGCCACGTCCGGACGAGCGAAGTTGGCGAGCTGCACGAGTGGCTCGCGCCAGTGGCCGATGCTCCATCCGCCGCGGCCATCGACGACCGCTTCCCAACCTGCATCCGTGAGCGCACTGCGCACCGCGGCGTTCGAACCGTTCGTGAGCGAGTCGCCGACGACGAGGACACGGCCCTCGGTGACCCGGGGCGCGCCTCCGGACGCGAGTCCGACGACGATCAGCGCCGCGAGGACGGCGATGCCGATCCATGCCGCGCGGCGACGCACCGCGTCGGTCCCAGCTGCGATGGTCCCGCCTGTGTTGTCCGCATCTGAGCTCGGCATCGGACGTACGATATCTGATGCGAGTACATCATCATCGGCACCTGTTCCACCCAGATCGACCCTCCGCCCCAGACGTTCACCCCACAGGGAGCAACCCATGATCCTGGCCGCGTTCAGCCCCAACGACCCCTCGACCGCGATCGTCTACCTCGCAGGCGTCCTCTGCTTCTTCGCTGCCGCATTCCTCGCGTCGGCAGCCGAGAAATTCCCGGGCGGAGCGATCGGACTCATCGCCCTCGGGCTCGGCCTGTGGTTGTTCCCGACCATGTGGAACACCATGGAAGTCGCCTTCTGAGCTGTTGGCGTCAGCAGACCTCGCTCACACAGGTCCGCGGTCGCCACACGCCAGTGTCAGCCGAAGGCGCCCGTCAGGAGCGCACCCGCGCGCCGGATCGTGGCGGCGTCGGCGAACGGCATGTTGAAGATCGGCTCCTGCACGCCGGCGGCGATGAGCGCCGCCACCTGCTCGACGACGCTGTCGTCGTCACCGATCGTGCACCCGGACACGAACTCCTCGTCGGCAAGGCCGACGAGCATCTCGCGCGTCTCCACCGCCTGCTCGGGAGTGTCGACGAGGAACAGTGAGCTCATCCTCGTCGTCGTGACCTCGGCCGGATCGCGCCCGACGGACGCGCAGTGCCCGCGCAGCACGTCGAGCTTGTGGCGGACGGTCTCGAGGTCGCCGGACACGTTGCATGCGTCCGCGTACTGGGCGACGAGCTTCAAGGTGCGCTTCTCGCCACCACCTCCGACCATGATCGGGATACCTCCCGGTCGAACCGGCCGCGGCAGGTTCTTCACGCTCGCGACCCGGTAGTACGTACCGTCGAACGACGTGACATCGTCGGTGAGCATCCCTCGGATGATCTGCAGTGCCTCTTCGAGCCGATCCAAGCGCTCACGATCCGACGGGTAGTCGAACCCGAACGCGACGTGCTCGATGTCGTGCCACGCGGCGCCGATGCCGAGGATCGCCCGTCCGCCACTGATGACGTCGAGCGTCGTGACCTGCTTCGCGAGGAGCGCCGGGTTCCGATAGGTGACGCCGGTAACCAGCGTCCCGAGCTGCGCGGTCGTGGTGCGCGCCGCCAGGGCACCGAGGAGCGTGTACGCCTCGAGCATCGGCTCGTCCTCACCCCCGAGCGCGGGGAGCTGGTACAGGTGGTCCATCACCCACAGCGAGGCGAAGCCGCTCTCCTCCCCCGCCGCGGCGAGGTCGGCGAACCGTGCGAAGAGCTCGGTGTCGGGGACCCCGAGGCTGAAGTTGGGGAGCTGGAGTCCGAAGCGGGTCATGTGTCCTCTTCTAGGAAGTCGGCGCTAGTACTTCGGCTCGAGGAGCAGGTCCCGGAGCGCGTCGACGACCTCTGGCCCGACACCGATATCGGTGACGTAGGAGTCCCAGCCGCCCCAGTCCCGGTGCACGCCGGCGACGAGCCCCTCCATGCTGGCGGCCTTGGCCCCCATGAGGTCCTCGGGCATGTCCTTCCAATGGGCCGCGGCATCCGGATGCGACAGGCGGCCGCGCTCGTGGATCGTCGTGACCACCGCTTCGGTGAGCACGTAGTCGGCGACGATGTCGTCGTCGGACACGCCGAGGAGGCCGTGCACGATCGCCGAGAACACCCCGGTGCGGTCCTTACCGGCCATGCAGAAGAAGACGGCCGGCAGCACGTCGGCCTCGACGATCGTCCGCAACGCGGCCGCGTACGCGACCGCGCCGCCGCGCAGCATGTGGAGGTACACCTCGGCCGCCGACTTCGGCATCTCCCGGCCGGGTGGTCGCACGGTGTGGAGCGCGCGGTCGACCGTCGGGAGATGGACGTGGCGGATGTCGAGGTCGCCCAGGTGGCCGATGCCGATCCGATCGAGCTCGTCGTCGGCACGGAAATCGATCGCCGTCGCGAGGCCGCGCTCGTGGAGCAGCGGGCCGTCGCCCGATACCAGGTGGTGCAGGGAGTCGCTCCGGTAGAGGCGCCCCCACGCGACCCGACGGCCGTCGGCGGCCGGGTAGCCACCGAGGTCACGAAAGTTCACCGGTCCCCCGAGCGCGACGCGACGCCGGCTGGTCTCGGCGGCGCTCACTGGGCGACGCCGCCGTGGCCGAGCGCATGGTCGGCGAACTTCTCCGGGTCCACCTGGATGAAGATGCCGTGGGCCTCGGCGCAGAGCCGATCGCCGACGTGCAAGGTCCCGCGCGTGTTCACCTTGCGACCGTCGATCGACTCGGTCTTCGACTGGAAGACCAGGTCCGCGTACAGCGGTGTCGGGCTGCGGTACACGATGGTGAGCGTGCCGGTCATCGCACCGACGTCGGCTGTGATGTTGGCGATCCCGAGCATCTCGTCGAAGACCCCGGCGATGACTCCGCCGTGCACACACCCGGGTGGGCCCTCGTAGGCCGCGCCCAGCGCACCTCGACCGATGATGCCGCCACCCTCGACCAGCTCGCAGTGGATCGGAGCGGCGAGCGGGCTGTACCACCCGATCATCGGGCTGAACGGGAAGTAGACGTGGGGGTCGACCGTCGTGTTCGGGTGTGCAGGGACCGACGGCGCCCACGGGTCGGTGTGCGGAGCGAGGATCGCCGCTGCACGCTCGACCGCCGCCGCCGCCTCGGCCAGCACGCCGGGCGCGGCAGCAGTGCGCACGGTCTGGTCGGTGACGAGACGCATCGCGTCGGCCAGTCGACGCAGCTCAGGGCCGGGCGGATGGGTCGCGCTCGGACCGTGGCCGTCGACGATCCCCGGCGGGTCAGTCATCGTTCTGGATGGGGGGTTCTGGATGGGGGTTCTGGATGCGGGGTCGGGATGCAGGACCGGCGGAGGTCGGGCGGGCCCGACTACTCCTCGACGATCGTGATGGCCTGCTTGGGGCACTGGCGGACGGCCTGCTCGACCTTCGGCTTCAGGTCGTCGCCCGGGTGCTCCTCGAGGACGTAGAGGAAGTCGTCGTCGCGCACCTCGAAGACCTCCGGGGCGATCCCCATGCAGATGGCGTTGCTCTCGCAGACGTCGAAGTCGACGACGACCTTCCAGGACATCCGGGTCACCTCACCGCTCGAAGGGTTGCGCCGCCTCGGCGCGGGGCTGAGCCTACTGCTCGGGCAGATTCGTGAAGTCGGCCTCGCGCTTCTCCAGGAACGCCGCGATTGCCTCCCGGTTGGCCGGCGCGCCAGCGAGGTCGCGGAAGACATCCTCTTCCCTGGCTCGCGCCGCCCGGGCCGCGTCGACCCGGGTCGCCTGGAGCAGCCGCTTGGTCTCCACGAGCGAGACGATGGGCATCTTCGCGATGGACGCCGCGACGGCGAGCGCTTCCGCGACGAGATCGGCCGGCGAGCACCGTCGCCAGACGAGCCCGCACGCCATCGCCTGTCCGACGTCGAGCCACTCCGCGGTGAACAGCACGTGGGCGGCCTGTTGCCACCCCATCACCGACGGCAACGTGAAGGAGCTTCCCGCCTCCGGGACCACGCCGAGGCTCGCGAACGGGAGCCGGAACCGGGCGTCGTCGGATGCGAGCACGAGGTCGCAGTACGGGAGCATCGTCGTCCCGATCCCGACGGCGACGCCGTTCACGGCTGCCACGAGCGGCTTTGGGAACGACTCGATCGCGCTGATGAAATGCGTGAAGCCGTGGGCAACCCGGTCGTCATCGTCGGGGGCGGAGTTCGCGCCCGGGCGAGCGAGGCGCCCCATCTCAGCGAGGTCCTGACCCGCCGAGTACGCCGTACCCTCACCGGTGAGCACGACAACGGCGAAGTCGTCGCTCGTCGCTGCGTCGTTGAGGGCATCGGCGACGCCGGAGTACAGCGCGGTGTCGAACGCGTTCCGCGCCTCCGGCCGGTCGAACGTGACGAGCCGCACACGCGCCGCGCCGTCCGGATGATCGGTGATCCTGGTCACGGAGCTCCTCAGCTCGATGGTTCGGGACTCGAGGTGGTGCCAGCGAACGGGTCGACCAACAGATGTCGGGAGAGATCGCCGATCAGGTCACAGAAGATGACCCGCTCGACGAGGTGCCACGCTCCGTCGAGCACGGCGAACCGATCGTGGTAGCGACCGGCGATGATCGGCTGCAGCGGCGCGTCGTCGGCCTGCTGGAACACCGTGTAGTACGACCGCGACGCCGCCCTGCCGGCTGCATCGTCGGCGTCGATCACCAGGTTCGTGGTGACGTGCTTGGTGCGCGGCGTTCCGTCGTCGTAGCGACGCACCATCGACTCGAAGATCGCCTGCACCGGCGCCGCACCCTCGACTCCGGGATCGTCGGGGCCACCGCCCTTGTACCGTGCCCGCTCGAACAGCGCGGCGACCCCCGCGAAGTCACCCAGGTCGACCCGTTCGGCATACCCGTAGACGATGTGCTCGATCGCGGTCCTGGCGTCGTCCCTCCTGGCGTCGTCCATCCTGGGCACGTTACCGTCCGCTTTCCTTCACAGGCCTCGGGAGTGGTGATGGCGATCGCGGTGCAGCGGGTGTTCCACCTCAACGTGAACTGCTCGTCACTCGAGCGGTCACTGGCCTTCTACCGCGACGCGCTCGGGCTCACGCAGGCGACGCACACGGTCTCGCCACCCCAACCCGGTGCCGCGTTCGGGCTCGAGACGGCCGCCTGGGACGCCTGGATCCTCCACGACGACCGCGGTTACGACGGCGCGGTCGTCGATCTCCTGGAGTGGCAGGAGCCCCGACCGGTCGGGACACCGCCAACCGCAGCCAACGCCCTCGGTTTCGCCCGTCTCGGGTTCACCACGGCAAACGTCGACGCCACCCACGCTCGCATCGCGGCCGCCGGCGCGCCGCGACTCACCGACCCGCACGAGGTGACGATGAGTGGCGCGCCGACGATGCGCACGTTCGTGACCGCCGACCCCGACGGCACTGCGGTCGAGCTCGTGAGTGGCGACACCGACCGGTTCTCGTTCGTCGCGATCAACTGCTCCGACCTCGACCGTTCGGTCGCGTTCTACGAACAGGTGCTCGGATTCGTGCCGCGCGCCCGCTTCGCACCCGGACCGCGGGACGAGACCGCGCTGGGCCTCGGCCCGGACGCGGAGTGGGAGATGGCGTACCTCGACGACCCCCGTGCGAACGGCACCTTCGCGATCGATCTCGTGCGGTGGCACCAGCCCGAGCCGGTGGGCGCACCGTCGGACCAGGCGAACCGCGTCGGTCCGTTCCGCATGGCGCTGCTGACGGACGACATCGATGCCGCGCATGCCGAGCTCGTACGTGCGGGCGTCGCCTGCTGGACGCCACCCGCGACCCTCGACATGGGACCCGGACTCCCGTCGCTGCGAGCGCTGCTGTTCCCGGATCCGGACGGCACCGTGCTCGAGCTGATCGAGGCGCCTGCAGTCTGAAGCGAGTCCGGCCGAGCCGGATCGCGTTCGGATTGCCCAGCCGGTCTCAGCCCGAGCTGTCGCGAGCGAAAAGCACCGGGCAGGGTGCGTGCGAAGCCAGCGCGGTAGCGGTCGAGCCGAGCACGATCCGCCGGAGGTTCCCCAGGCCGTGCGTCCCCGCGACGACGAGATCTGACCCATCGCGCGACGCCGCGCCCGCGATCGACTCCCAGACCGACTCGCCCCGCTCGAGCTGACTCGTCTCGACGGTGACGCCGGCCAGCGCCCCTGCCGCTCGGTCGAGCGCAGACGCGTGGTCGTCCTTCCCTTCGGGGATGGCCACCACGGTGACTGTGTCGACGTCGGCGTACCACGGCATGGACGTGAGCGCCTCCACCGCGCGCTGGGCGTGCACCGAGCCGTCGACCGTCACGAGCACACGACGCACGGGCGCATCCCCCCGCGCCACGACAACCGGCGACGTCGTGTTCGTGAGCACGTGCTCCGCCGTGCTCCCGAGGTGCAACGACTTGAGGAACCCCGACCCAACGGGTCCGAGGACGAGCAGCGCGGCATGGTCGTGTTGCTCCAGGACATAGCGGGGATCGGCCTCGGCACGCAGGTGCACGACCTCAGCGAGCGCACATTCCTCGGGCGCCCGGCGGCGGGTCGGCGGCTGCCACACGTGGAGTGCAGCATCGGACGCGTCGGGCGGCGGGCCGATCG
>JANOWV010000164.1:0-4086 GCA_031418075.1 Actinomycetes bacterium | reverse complement strand
TCTTCTAGCACGAGCTCTTCGATCTCGGGGCGCGGCAGGCGCTCGACCACGAGGCCCGAGCGCGCGTCGAGCAACAGGTGGTCCCCCGCGCGCAGTCGCTCGCCGAGCAGCGTGCCGGCGAGCTCACAGACCCGCTCTTCGTCGGCTCGCCCGACGACGAGGACGCGGGTGGCGTCCTCGAGGAGCTCCTTGATCACGACGACTTCGCCCGACACCTCGACGCCGCGCGCGAGGACCACGTTGAGCGACTCGTTGAGGACCACTTCCTGACCTCGGTCGAGTGCCTCGAGGTCCACCTCGGGGTGCACCGAGACCCGCATCTTGCGTCCGGCGCTGAAGACGTCGACCGTGCCGTCGTCGTTCGACGTGAGGAAGGTGCCGTAGGCCGACGGTGGCATGGTGAGCTTCTCGACCTCTTCACGGAGCGCCGCGATGTGCTCGCGCGCTTCTCGCAGGGTTGCCGAGAGTCGCTCGTTCTGCGACACCGCCTGGGCGAGCTGGCCCTTGGCCTCGAGGAGACGCTCTTCCAGGCTCCGGACGCGTTTGGGCGCGTCCTGAAGGCGCCGCCGCAGCACCACGACCTCTTCTTCGAGGGCCTTGGCCTGCGCCTGGAGCTCTCCGACCTGGCGCTCGTACTCGGCGAGGCGCCGTTCGTGCTCCTCGGACACCTGTCACCTCCTGCCGGCGAATTCCGGCTCGCGCGGACTGTACACCGGAGCCCCCGGGCGACCGGCGGACCATCGTCGCAGTGGCGTTCCCCTCGCCTCGGTGGTATTTCCCCGGTCACCACTTGAGAAATCAAACGTGCTCGTCTACGCTGCGGGGACGCGCCGCACCCCCGCGCCGCGTCGAAGCCACCCGACCGGGTCTCGCCCCGGTCGTCGTTCCCAAGAGGAGCTGCCCCCGATGAAGGTCTGGATCGATCAGGACCTCTGCACCGGCGACGGTCTCTGCGAGGAGATCGCACCCGACGTGTTCACGCTGCTCGACGACGGGCTCGCGTATGTCAAGGAGGGCTCGAAGGTCTTCAGCGACCCCGGTGGAGCCGAAGGGCTCGCGAACATCCCCGACGGACAGCTCGACGCCGTCGTGGAGTCCGCTGAAGAGTGCCCCGGCGAGTGCATCTTCATCGAGGCTGACTGACGCAGCACGGGCAGGCTTCCCGAGCGCGGATGCCCCGAGCGCCAGCTGCGTCGTTCCCCACCCTCGTGCCTTCAGCAGCCTCCGAACCGCTTGTGGGCGCGGAGACTGTCAAGCCCCTGCTGCGCGGGGTGAGCCACCAATGGGGCGCCCTGGTCTTCGCCATCGCGGGGATCGTGCTCGTCGTCGACGCGCCGGCGCGGGCCCGACCGACGCTCGCCATCTACGCCACCTGCATCACTGCGATGCTCGCGATCAGTGCGCTGTACCACCGCGGACCCTGGACCGCGCACGGGACCGCGGTCATGCGCAAGGCCGACCACTCCGGCATCTTCCTCGCGATCGCGGGCACCTACACCCCACTGACGTGGCTTGCGCTCGATCACTGGACCCGTTGGGCTGTGCTGCTCCCGGTCTGGCTGCTCGCCATCGCGGGGATCGCGCTCGAGTGGTTGCCGTTCCAGCCGCCGCGCGGCTACGTCACTGCGGTCTACGTCACGCTCGGCTGGATCGCGGTGATCGCGCTTCCGTCGATCTGGTCCGATCTCGGCGCGACCGGGTTCGCGTTGATCGTCGGAGGGGGGCTGCTCTACACCGTCGGCGCGTTCGTTCACGCCTTCCACTGGCCTGATCCGTGGCCGACCGTGTTCGGGTACCACGAGATCTGGCACGTGTTCGTGCTGGTTGCAGCGGCGATGCACTTCGCCTGTATCGCGTTCGTCGTCGTCTGAGCATCGTCGACTCCGTCAGCCCACCAGGCACTGGCCGGTGTCGACCGGCCTCTTCGTCCCGCGGCCCTCGAACGTGTGAAGCGCGCCGTCGATCTCGGCATCGGTCAGCGCGTATGCAGTCGTCGTGCTCCCGGGATCCACTGCGAACGCGAGTCCGACGACGTCGCCCGACGCGGTGATCAACGGTCCGCCCGAGTCGCCAGGTTCCAGCTCGGATGCCAGCACGAAGATGAGTCGACTCGTTCGCGTCGAGCGATAGATGTCGGTGCCGTTGGCGGTGATCTCCTCAGCGACGCGCGCGGGCGACTCGAGCTGGGTCCCGCCGCCCGGGTAGCCGATCACCGAGGCGTTGGCATCGACCTCGATCGACCCGCGTGTGAGCGGCGCCAGCCCGAGACCAGGTGCTCGCACGAGCGCGAGGTCACGAGCCGGGTCGAACCCGACGACCGTGCCGGCCACGCGACGTCCGTTCACCGTCGAGACCGTCGTCGATGCCTCTCCGGCAACCACGTGCGCGTTCGTCAGCACGAGGTCTTCGTCGATGACGACGCCGCTCCCCTGCTGCAGACGCGCACACGCCTCACCGTCGAGCCGGACGACCGACGTACGAACCCGCGCCAGTACCTCGGCCGTGAGCCCGATCTGTGGTAGAGGACCCGCATCCGGAGACGTGAGCCGCGCGAACACCTCCGGGAACGGGGCATCACCGACCAGGCGTCCGAGGGCCGAGAGCGAGTTCGGCGGGCTCGGCGCGAGTCGGTCGACAGCCCGGACGATCAGCGAGCCCCGGGTCGCACGCGCCGGCCAGCCCGGAGCACTCGAGAGCGCCGGCGTGAGGAGCCAGATCCCGATGACCACCAGGAGCAGCCCGGCGCCAGCACCCAGCACGCGATCGAGGGTGCCTCGGCTGAGGTGTGCCGGGAGCCATCGTCGGAAGAGGATCCCGAGGAAGGTCCCGACAATCTGCCCGAGGAGCGAGACCAAGACCAGGAAGGCGAGTGCACCGAGCAACCGGGTGCGGGGAGTGGAGTCCCGCAGCGCGTTGGCGACGTCGTCGACGAACAGTGCCGCGATCACTCCACCGACGACGAGGCCGACCCATCCGAGGGCTCGGGCCGCGAACCCGCCGCGCCATCCCGCGTACGCGACGCCGGCCGCGAAGAGCACCAGCGCCGCGTCGAGCAGGTTCACGTGGGCGGTACGAGAAGCCGCGCTCGCGTGAGAAAGCCGGTGTGGGCGACCATCCGGTGGTCGGGGCGAACCGACTGACCGTCGATGTGCCACGAGCGCTGCAGCACCTCGATGGTCTCGGCCAGACCGAACGCGGACTCTGCGAGCGCTTCGTGGAGGCGTGCCACCTGGAGGATCGTGGGGAGATACGCGAGCAGGATCCCGCCGGGGAGCAGCGCCGCCGCGGCGTGCTCGACCACCCGCCATGGCTCAGGGAGGTCGAGCATGACCCGGTCGACCTCCTCGACGTCGATCCCTTCGTAGACGTCCCGAACCTCGACCCGGAGCGGAACGTCGTCGCCGAGCATCGCCGCCACGTTGTGCTGCGCACGATCGGCGAAGTCGTCGCGGAGCTCGTACCCGATGACCTCGCCCGTGGTGCCGACGGCACGGAGCAAGGCCATCGTGAGGGCGCCCGAGCCCACCCCCGACTCGAGGATGCGGGCGCCGGGGAAGATGTCGGCCTGCATGAGGATCGGCCCGAGGTCCTTGGGATAGATGACCTGCGCGCCACGCGGCATCTCGAGGATGTACTCCGCAAGCGTGGGCCGCAGCCCGACGAGGCGAGCGCCTTTCGTGGTCCGGACCGTGGTGCCGTCGGGCTGTCCGATGAGGTCGTCATGTCGTAGCACCCCCGCGTGGGTGTGGAACTCGCCACCGCTCGCGAGCGCGACCAGGTGTCGCCGCTTCTTGTTGTCGATCAGCAGCACATGGTCGCCGGCTTCGAACGGTCCGCGCTGGGAGGGCGCCGTCACGATGCCCGTTCCCGGAGCTTGCAGAACGCGCAGACTCCTCCCGGAGTGGGGGCGCCGCACGAGGTGCAGGGCACGAGATCGGCGCGCTCCTCGGCACCTTCCTCGTGGAAGCGTTCGTGGCCGCGCGCGAGGTACCCGAACATGAACGATGCCTTCGTGCCCGGCGAACGGTCCTCCAACGTGTTGAGGATCTCCTTGTACCCGAGATGGCGGTTGCCGGCCGCCATCGG
>JANOWV010000163.1:0-1543 GCA_031418075.1 Actinomycetes bacterium | reverse complement strand
GGGAGCGTCGGGACGGTGATCGGCGATGTCGTGGTCGTCGTGTTGATGATCACCGTCGGCGGGGCGATGGTCGGCACGGTGTCGCCCGCCGGGAGCAGGCCGTTGTCGGTCGCGCTGCGCCCCGTGGGGAGGATGAACGCGCCCTTCCGCGCACACGCGGGACCCGGGTCCGGGAACGCCTGCGGCGGCGTCCCCTCGAGCGCGGCGTCCATGTAGAGCTTCGAGATCCGAGCCGGGATCTGCCCACCGAACCCGGCGCCGGGGATGCGGGCGAGGGCGTTCCCGTGCCACGTGAACGCGACGAGCGTCGGCGTGACCTGGAGGAAGTTCGCGTCGGCCTTGTTGTCGGTGGTACCCGTCTTCCCGGCCGACTCGCGCCCGTTGAGCCGCGCCGCGGTGCCCGTGCCGCCCGTGATCACGCCCTTCATGATGTCGAGCGCGCACGCGGCGCTCTCGGCCGCGATGGCCCGGGTGGGGACGATGTCGCGCACTGCGTCGAACACGACCTCGCCGTCGGGCCCGACGATCTTGCTGATGAACGTGGGCGGGCGGTGCAGCCCACCGGCCGCGAGCGTGGCGGCCACGGTCGCCATCTCGGTCGCGGTGGTTTCCACGGTGCCGAGGGTGAGCGTGAGGATCGGCTTCAGGGTGTCCTGGGTGATCCCCATCTTCTTCGCGACGTCGATCACCTTGTTGAACCCGACTGCCAGCTCCGTGCGTGCGTACGCGCAGTTCACCGAGCCCGTGGTGGCGGCACGCAGCGTCATACGCCCGTTCCCGCCCTCGGCGTTCGCCGTCTTGCCCAGTGCGGGACCGAAGTCGCACGGCGACGTCCCGTCGACGAGGTCGGCCGGAGAGAACCCGCTCTCCATCGCGGCGGAGAGCGTGATCACCTTCCAGGTCGATCCGGCTTGGCGGCCGGGCGTGCTCGTGGCGATGTTGTACTGGCTCGAATCGAAGCCCGGACCCGCCACCATCGCCTTCACGAGCCCGGTCTGGGGCTCGATCGACACGAGCGAGCCGGTCCAGCCCGGCTTCTCGGGCAGCACCCGGTTCATCGCGTCCTGGGCCGCAGCCTGCAGGCGCGGGTCGAGCGACGCGTAGATCTTCAGCCCGCCGGTGAGGACGTTGTTCTTGCGCTCCTTCTCGGTGACGCCGAGGACCGCGTAGAGCGGGTCGGTGAACAGCCGGTTCTGCACCTCCTCGGCCCACGACGTGCGCGGGCGCAGCTCGGCCTCCGGCTTGATGGTCGGGAGCGGCTCGGCGTTGCCGGCCACCTCCTGCTCGGCCGTGATGTAGCCCTCCTTGACCATCTGCCCGAGCGCGAACTTCCGGCGCGCCGCGGCGCCCTCGGGGTTCACGTAGGGGTTGTTGCCCTCAGGGTTCGAGATGAGGCCGGCGAGCAACGCCGCTTCACCGGGGGTGACCTCGGCCATCGTCTTTCCGCGCGGGAATGCCGCACCGGGATCGGCGGTGAGGAAGTAGCGCTCGACGGCCGACTTCACACCATAGGAACCCTGCCCGAAGTACACCGTGTTGAGGT
>JANOWV010000162.1:0-19311 GCA_031418075.1 Actinomycetes bacterium | reverse complement strand
CCCCGACGAGATCGAGAAGATGCTCAACCCGCTCGACGAGCGCGAACGTCAGATCCTCGCCCTGCGATACGGGATCGACCGGGGCGAGCCCCGGAAACTCGAAGAGGTCGGTGAGTACTACAAACTCACGCGAGAGCGGATCCGCCAGATTGAGGCGCGCGCGATGAGCAAGCTGCGGCACCCTTCCGCCGACACCGGCGCCCGCGACCTGCTCGCCGTCTGACCGACCGCGAGCCGATCCGACTCGGCCCTGTCCGGCCCAGCTCTGGCCGGTCGGCCACCACGAGAAGCCCCGGCGATTGCCGGGGCTTCGTCGCGTGCGGGGTGGCGGAGGTGGCAGGAATCGAACCCACCGGACGGGGGTCGCCCGTCCCACTCGTTTTGAAGACGAGGGGGGCCACCAGACCCCGTTCACCTCCGGGACGAGTCTGTCAGGTCATGTGGGCAGGGCCGCCGGTGCCGGCAGCCCGCGCGCGACGTACCGGTCCTGGCGGCGCCACCACAGACCGACGGCCGCACCGAACGCGAACCCGCCGACGTGCGCGGCCCACGCGATCCCGGAGCTGCCGCTCACGAGCAGGAATTGCTGGCCGAACCACACGAGCAGCAACCAGATGGCCTCCACCTTGCGGAGGAGGAGCGGCCCGAGGAACACCACAGTCTTGATGCGAGCCGTCGGCCAACAGATCAGATACGCACCCATCACGGCGGCGATCGCACCCGATGCCCCGACGATCGGCACGGTCGATGACGGATCCACCGCGACATGCGCCGCGGTCGCCGCTACTCCGCCGGCCAGATAGAGGAGCAAGTAGCGCCACCAGCCGCGATGGGCCTCGACGTTGTTGCCGAACACCCACAGGAACAGCATGTTGCCGAAAAGATGCGGGATGCTGCCGTGCAGGAACATCGTCAGGAACAGTGCGAGCACGACCGACTTGCCCGGGGAGTGCGCCGGACCGTTCCTCTCCGAGCACGCGCTGCCGTTCCCGTGCACGAACGTGTCGCGGTACTCCTGCTCGGTGAGCGGGCGAAGCCGGAGCAGCTCGCACGGGATCGCCGCGTTCTCGACGACGAAGCGCAGGTCCTCCGCGTCCGTGCGTTCCACGAAGCCGTTCCATCGGAGTGTTGGGGTGCCAGTGGGTTGCACCGCGAAGTAGACGACGATGCAGGCGACGATGAGGAGAAGCGTGACCCACGGCGTACGCGCAACGGGGTTCTCGTCGGCGATCGGGATCATCGGCCCTCGTCAGGGTCGCCGTCGGGACCGATCGGCGGCCAGGTCCAACCGGTCCAGCGCGTGCCATCCCACCAGCGGAGGCGGGTCGGGTCCCAGGGGTCGGGGTGCCAACCGGTGTTGGTCGAGTCGGCGTCAGTCCCGCGGGTCTGGGATGCGGGGATGGCGGCCGTGAGCGCGGCGACGAGCGCGTCGCGACGATCGGTCCCGACCGCGACCCACAGCGGCTTTCCGTTGTGGAACCCGCGGATGCCGACCGAGTCCTTGGTCCAGATCGGGTTCGCGCCGAGCCAGCGGCGACTGACCACCCGCCATGGCCACGTGTTCTGCGCGCGACCGAGGGTCGTCAGGTCGAGCGCATGCAGCGGAGCCGATTTCCGGCCGACCCGGATGGTCTCGTCGTCGACGGTCACGACCACCCGCCAGAAGCGCACGAGGTTGACGAACCAGGCGAGGAGCGCGATGGGAACGATGAACGGTGCGATGGCGAGGCCGGTGACGACGAGGATCACGGGGAGCCACCACCAGGCCCGCCCGACGGGGCGGAGCCGCTCCGAATACCGGGGGGAGACCGAGGTGATCCCGACGACAGCCACAGGACCGTACGGTACGCTTCGCGCGTCGGTACTTGTCCCAGAACCGGGAGTGATCGCCATGAAGAAGTTGCTGGTGCTGCTGGTGCTGGTTGCGATCGGGTTCACTGTCGCACAGAAGCTGCGCGAGGCCTGAGCCCAACCCACATCAGCGTCGAGCACCGGGCCCGCTTCGGCGGGCCCGGTCTGCGTCCCGACCCGCGGCCCAACCCGCGTTCCGGCGCAGCGGGTCGGTCAGGCGTGCGTGCGGCCGACGCTCACGACGGAGTCCGCTCCGGTGGCGTGAACTCGTCGGCATACCGCGTCGCGAACAGTGCCGGCGCACCACCCGTGTGCCAGAACACCGCCGTCTCGTCGGGTCCGATCAGTCCCGAGCGCACCGCATGGACGAGGCCGGCCATCGCCTTGCCGGTGTACACCGGATCGAGGATGAGTCCCTCGTGACGCGCCGCGAGCAGGATCGCCTCGCGCCCCGCATCGGTGGGCGCGCCGTACCCGGTACCGAAGTGGGCGTGGTCGACGCGCACCTCCTGCACCGGAGCGGCCCGACCCGTGCGTTCGGCGGCTTCGGCCGCAAGGCGCGGCACCACGTCATCGAGATCCGGACGCGTGCCGACGTCGACGCCCAGCACCCGGGTCGGGCCGGAGAAGCCTGCGACCAGCCCGGCATGGGTCCCACCCGAGCCATCGGCGACGATCACCCAATCGGCGTGCTCGTTCCCCAGCTGCACCGTGAGCTCGTCGGCCGCGTCCGCGTACGCCGCGACTCCCGTGACCGACGCACCGCCGACCGGGATCGCGTACGGACGACGACCACTTCGCGCGAGTCGCCCCGAGAGCTCGACGATCGCGTGTTCGATGTCGTAGTACTCACCGCCGCGGAGGACGTCGATCTCCACGCCGAGGACATGGTCGAGGAGCAGGTTCCCGCCGGGTGGGGGTCCGGCTCCCTCGTGTTCGGAGACGGCGAGCACGACATGGCAGTCCATCCCGATGCGGTTCGCCGCGGCGGCGGTCATGCGGACGTGGTTGCTCTGCACGCCACCACCGGTGACGAGCACGTCGCAACCCTGTGCGGCGGCTTCGGCACAGAGGTGGACGAGCTTGCGGGCCTTGTTTCCACCGAGCGCGAGTCCGGTGCAGTCGTCGCGCTTCACGAAGAGCCGAGGCCCGCGTCCCTTCGTCGCGGCCAGGGCCTCCGACAGTCGCGGCATCTCCTCGAACGGTGTGGGGAGATGCGCGAGCGGGGCGGGCTCGCTCACGGCGCCGCGACGCTCACGCGGTCGAGCGCCGACGCAGCAACCACCAGGTCGCCGCGCCCGCGCCAGCGGCGAGCGCACCACCTGCCGCCAGCATCGGTCGGCTCGGCGCGGGGAGCCGGTCCCGAAGGCGAACGGCCCGCGTGAAGTGGAGCATCGGCCAGCCTTCGGCCTTCGCAACCTTCGCCAGCTCGCGGTCGGGGTTCACCGCGACGGGGTTCCCGACGATGCGCAACATCGGCTCATCGGTGACGGAGTCGCTGTACGCGTAGCTCTGGGCGAGGTCGAAGCCCTCTCGTTCGGCGAGCTCACTGATCGCCTCGGCCTTGAACGGTCCGTATCCGTAGTACGAGAGCTCACCGGTGTACAGGCCGTCGGACCCGACCTCGGCGCGGGTTGCGATGACGTCGTCGACGCCGAGGAACTCACCGATAGGCCGGACCACCTCTTCCGGGGCCGACGAGACGATGACCACTGCACGCCCCTTGGCCTGGTGCTCCTGGATGAGGTCGAGCGCTTCGCGGAACACGATCGGCGTGACGACGTCGTCGAGGGTCTCACGCACGATCTCGGCGACCTCGGCCTGGCTCCAGCCCTTGATCATCTGGAGCATCGCGACGCGCAGCTTCTCCATCTTCTTCTCGTCGGCGCCCACGAGCATGAAGACGACCTGTCCGTATGCGCTCCGCATGATGGACCGCTTCGAGAGCAGTCCTTCCTTGTAGAGCGGGCGTCCGAAGGCCAGCACGGAGCTCTTGGCGATGATCGTCTTGTCGAGGTCGAAGAAGGCCGCCGCGCGCGTCCTGGTCACAGGACCTGAGGTTACGCGTCGCCCTCCCACTTGGGTGCCGCCTCCGGGCGCCACCTCGCGCGCTTCCTCGTCCGTCCGCCAGCAAGGAGTCGCCCGTGTTGCTCGCCCTGTGGTCCCCGAAGGGAGGGTCCGGTACGTCCGTCCTCGTCGCGGCGGCTGCACTCGTGCTCGCCCGTCGCGCCGAGGGAGCCCGCGTCGCCGACCTCGTCGGCGACCAGCCCGCGATCTTCGGGCTCGCGTCGGATCCGGAGGCCGGCCTGTCCGAGTGGCTGGCAGCCGGGGCCGCGGCCCCGGTCGACGCGCTGGCGCGGTTCTCCGTCGTCGCGGCACCGGGGGTCGCCCTCCTGCCGAAGGGATCCGACGAGCGAGTGCTCGCGCCGCTGCCGTCGGCCGAGGCCGGGGCGGCGCTTGCGGTCGCGCTGCGCGACGGGTCGGTCCCGACGATCGTCGATGCCGGTCGGGCCGAGCAGCCCGCCCATCGGGCGATCGTGGAGGTCGCCGACGCGTCGGTCGTCGTGCTGCGTGGGTGCTACCTCGCGTTGCGGAGAGCAGTCCACAGCCCACTCCTCGCCCGGAGTGCGGGTGTCGTGCTCGTCGAGGAGGGCGGCCGTTCCCTCGGCGCGTCCGAGGTCGCCGACGTGCTCGATCGTCCGGTGATCGCCCGTCTCCCCGTCCGCGCGCCAATCGCCCGTGCGGTCGATGCCGGCGTGCTGGCGAGTCGTCTGCCGGACCCGCTCGCCCGGTCGGCAGCCCGCCTGCTCGTCCGGCTCGACCTCCTGAGTGACCGGCGCGGCGAAGCTGCATGACCAGCGATCTCAAACAGCGGGTGCACGCCCGGCTGCTCCACTCACCCGCTCTCGACCAGCTCGACACGCGCGACCGGTCTCCGATCCGGGCGCACCTCGCCGAGCTACTGCGGGACGAAGCGCCACTGCTCCCGGTCGACCATTTCGAGGCGACGCTCGCCGAGCTCACGCGCGAAGTCGCGGGGCTCGGGCCACTCGAGCCACTGCTCACGGAGCCTGATGTGACCGAGGTGATGATCAATGGTCCCGGTCGAGCGTTCGTCGAGCGCAACGGCGTGCTCGAGCCGGTCGAGCTCTCGCTCGACGCGTCGGCGATCGTGCGTCTCGTCGAACGGGTCGTCGCGCCGCTCGGGCTCCGCCTCGATCGGGCATCACCGATCGTCGACGCTCGCTTGCCCGACGGTTCTCGACTCCACGCGATGATCCCGCCCCTCGCGGTCGATGGCCCGTGCGTCACCATCCGACGCTTCGGAACGACGCCTGTCGGGCTTGCGTCGTTCGGACTCGATGCCGGCCCGGCCGCGTTCCTCTCGTGGTGTGTCATCGAGGGCTGGAACGTCCTCGTGTCCGGCGGGACGAGCTCGGGGAAGACCACGCTGCTGAACACGCTCTCGAACGCAATCCCGTCGACCGAACGCGTCGTCACGATCGAGGAGACCGCGGAGCTCCAGCTCGCGCACCCCCACGTCGTTCGCTTGGAAGCCCGACCGCCGAACGCAGAGGGGGCAGGCGGCGTCACCGTGCGAGAGCTGGTCCGGGCATCGCTCCGTATGCGACCGGACCGGATCGTCGTCGGCGAGGTTCGAGGCGGGGAGGCGCTCGACATGCTCCAGGCGATGAACACCGGGCACGACGGCTCGCTCTCGACCGTGCACGCCAACGGTGTCGCCGAGACGATCGCCCGACTCGAGACGCTGGTGCTGTTCGCAGAGTCGGCGCTCCCGCTCGCCGCGGTCCGCGGGCAGATCACGTCCGCGCTCGACGTGATCGTCAACGTGGCGCGTCGTAGCGACGGAGCGCGTCGGGTCGATGCCATCGCGGAGATCGGCGGCAGCGCACACGACGTGACGGTCACCCCGCTGTGGGAGCGACGCCAAGGCGTGTTGGTCCCGATTGGTCCGCCCCGCAGGGTGGCGCGTCGTCCGGATGGTGCTGCGCCCGACACGCGGTGGTGGGCGTGAGCGGAACCGTGGCCACGCTTGTGATCGGTACCGGCCTCGTCATCGTGTTGGTTCGGGCAGCCCGTCGTGCCGCGGTCGGCGGCCACGCACGCGCGATCGGGACTCGGGCCCGATGGCGGTTGCCGGCAGTCGTGCGGACCCGACTCGATCGAGCGCTCGCGGCGTCGGCGATCGAGATCGCTCCCGAGGAAGCATGCGAGCTCGCCGCGGCGGTCGCGCTCGGCGCGATCGTCCTCACCCTTGCGGTGTCGCCGCGTCTTGCACCCGTGGTCGCAGTTGCCGCGGCGGTCACGCTTCCCGTCGGTCTTCGGTTGACGCAGGGGCGAGCGCGCGCTCGGTTCGAGGCGGCGCTGCCCGAGGTCCTCGAGCGCATCGCCTCGGCATTGCGTGGCGGCCTGAGCCTCGGCGAAGCGATCGGCGCGCAGGCGATCGCTGGGCCCGTCGCGTTCGACCTGCGCCGGGTCAAGACGCGCCAGGCGCTCGGACTGAGCCTCGTGGACGCGGTCTCCGCATGGCCTGGGGAACGGCCGTTGCCCGCAGTGCGGGCTGCCGCAGGAGCGTTTGCGGTCGCCGCGACGATGGGTGGCCGCTCGGCCGACGCCATCGACGGGCTCGCGGCGTCGTTGCGCGAGCACCGCAGCGCAGCTGCCGACGCTCGTGCGCTCTCCGCGCAAGCTCGACTCTCGGCGATCGTGGTCGGCGCGGCGCCCGTGGGGTACCTCGCGCTCAGTGCGGTCATCGACCCCGGATCGGTCGATGTGCTGGTGGGTACCGCGGTGGGCCGGGTCTGCCTCGTAGTCGGGCTGGTGCTCGAGCTGGCCGCCGTGCTCTGGATGCGGCGCATCGTCGGGAGCGACGAATGATCCCGACGCTTCTCGGCCTCGGTTGGGGGATGTGTGCCGCGGCCCCGATCGTCGTGCGCGCTCGACGTCGAGGTCCCGGTGACCGTGCGACCCGTCTCGGCACTCGCGACCCGAGGTCGGCCCCGGAGCGTCGGTTGCTCGCCCGAGTCGCCGAACGCCTCCCGAGGCTGCCGGGGGCGTTCGAGCGGGTGACCACCGACGTCCGGAGTCGTCTCCGCACGCGTCGGGGGGAGCGAGTGATCGCCCGGGAGCTCCCGGTGACTGTCGACCTCCTGGCGGTCGCAGTCGCGTCGGGATGCACACCGTTCATCGCCGTCGAGGTCGCGGCCCGTTGGTCCCCGCCGATGCTCGCCGAAACGCTCGAGCGAGTTCGACGGTCGTCGGCGCTGGGCCGGTCGTTCGCCGATTCGTTCGCCGATGTCGTCGTCGACCTTCCGCCCCTCGGTCCGGTCGCCGACGCATTGTTGGTCTCGGATCATTTCGGCGCTCCGGTGCGTGACTCGCTCGCACGCCTTGCCGTCGAGCTCCGAGCCGATCTCCGACGCCGGGCCGAAGCTCGTGCACGCACGGTCCCGGTTCGCCTGCTCTTCCCCCTCGTCTTCCTCGTGCTTCCGGCATTTGGCCTGTTGACCGTCGTCCCGGCGGTCGCGAATGGCCTCGCTGTCTGAACCGGCAGGGATGCCGTACTCGAGATGGAGGAATCGATGACGAAGCGAGAGGTGCTCCGACGCGGCGCGGCCGGTGTTGCCCGGCGATGCCGGAGTGAAATCGGGCAGACGACCGCCGAATACGCCATGGTGATCCTCGGTGCGGCGGCGGTCGCGACCGGGCTCATCACCTGGGCGGCCAACAGCGATGCCATCAAGGGACTCTTCGACGACGTCGTCGGGAAGATCCTCGGGTGATCCGCCGTCGTGAGCGCGGTCAGGCCACCGTCGAGTTCGCCCTGCTGCTCCCGTTGGTGGTCATGGCCGCGCTCGCGGTCGTGCAGGTCGCGCTGATCGTGCGCGACCACGTGGCCACGGTCGCCGCCGCGCGTGAGGCGGCCCGATCCGCGAGCGTGGACCCGAACCCCGCGCACGCCACCCGCGCGGCGCGTCGCGTGTTGCCGGGGGCGATCGTGCGCGTGGGCGATCGCCCAGCGGTCGGCGAGCAGATCACGGTCGAAGTCAGCTACGTGTCGGCGACCGAGCTCCCGCTCGTGGGAGTGCTCTTCCCGGACCCCCGCCTGCAGGCGAAGGTCGTCATGCGGGTTGAACGTTGATCGTCGCTCGAGCGAGGCGCGAGGACGGCATGACATCGGTGGTCATCCTTGCGGTGCTCTCCGTCGGGATCCTGCTCTGCCTCTCCGCTGCTCGCGCGGGTGCCGGCGCAGTCGCCGCAGCTCGCGCCGACGCGGCGGCCGATGCATCGGCACTCGCGGCCGCCGACATGCTCGCCCTCGGGCGGGGAGCAACGGTGGCGCGCGCGGCAGCTGCGGACACGGCGGCAGCCAACGGTGCGCGGTTGACGTCGTGCGCGTGTGCGGCCTCGGTCGTCACGGTGACGGTCGCCGTCGATGTCCCGGTCCTGGGTGCGACGGCGCACGCGCAGGCCCGGGCCGAGGTGCTCGGCTCAGGCGTCGAGCAGCGCGAGGAGTGACACCGCCGCGGCCTTGTCGAGGTACTCGTTCCAGTTGCCGCACTTCGGCGACTGCACGCACGACGGGCATCCCTCGTCGCACGGGCACGCGTCGATGAGCTCCCGTGCTGCTCGGAGGTGCTCGGCGACCCGATCGAAGGCGAGGTCGGCGATCCCGGCGCCACCCGGGTAGCCGTCGTACACGAAGATCGCCGGCGTGTCGGTCTCCGGGTGGAGCGCCATCGAAACGCCGCCCACGTCCCAGCGATCACAGATCGCGAAGAGGGGGAGCAGGCCGATGAGCGCGTGTTCGGCGGCGTGGACCGCGCCGAGCACGCGTCCGGGCGCGATCCCTGAGCCCACGACGGTCTCGGCCGTCGCCGTGTACCAGCAGGCGCGCGTTGTGAGGTTCTTCGCGGGGAGGTCGAGGGGGACGGTCTCGATCACCTCGCGGGTGGATGCCCGCTTGCGCTGGTACGCGACGATCTGGGTGCTGACCGTCACGGTCCCCAGGTGCGCATGGCCCTGGCCACATGTCGTGCTGCGATCCGTGTCGACGATCTTCAGGTCCGTCACCTCGCGGGTCTGGGTGTACTCGTCGAGGTCGTCGGCCGGCTCGAGCAGGGCGCGGTCGTGCTCGAGCTCGAGTGCCGTCACCCGGTACTGGCGCCCTTGGTGCACATACACCGCACCGGGGTGCGCGACCTGCGGGGCGCGTGCGCTGTCGACGGTCCCGATCGTCTCGCCGCTCGGGTCGAGGAGCTCGAGCTCGCGTCCGGATCCGGCCCGGAGCCCGACCGACGGTGCCGGCGGCTCGCGACCGGCCCAGTACATCTTCCCGTCACGGGGCTTGAGCCGGTCGTCGAGGACCAGCGCCCGCACCGCGTCGTCGAGGTTGGGGCCGAACCACTGTTCGTCGCTCGGCTCGAGTGGAAGCTCGTGGGCGGCGCACGCGACCTGCGCTTCGAGCACGAACGGGTTGTCGGGGTTCGCCACCGCGGCCTCGGCGGGTCGGTCGAACAGCTCGCCGGGGTGCCGTGCATACCACTGGTCGAGCTGGTCGTCGCCGCAGACGAGCACGGCGGCAGCACCGCGAGTCCCCCGGCCGGCGCGGCCGAGCTGCTGGCGGAAGGAGGCGAGCGTGCCGGGGAAGCCGTTCACGACGACGGCGTCGAGCCCGCCGACATCGATGCCGAGCTCGAGTGCGCTCGTCGCGACGATGCCACGCAGCGTCCCGTCGGTGAGTGACTGCTCGAGGTCGCGGCGTTCCGCAGGCAGGTACCCGGCGCGGTAGGCCGCCACCGGCACTGCACTCGGGTCGCCGTCGGGGCCGGCGAGCTCGCGGCGTGCCTCGGAGGCGACGAGCTCGCATCCCCGTCGGCTCCGGGTGAACGCGAGTGTCTGGTGCCCCGACGATACGAAGTGGCTCAGGATCGTGGCGGTCTCGCTGTTGGCCGACGTCCGGAGCCCGGTGTGGGGCTCGATCAGCGGGCGCTGCCAGCACACGATCCCGCGCTCGGGTTCGGGGCTCCCATCGGCGAGGATCGCCTCGATCGGTGTGCCGGCGAGGACACTCGCCAGCGCGCCCGGGTTGCCGATCGTCGCGCTGGTGAAGCACAACGTTGGGTCGGCCCCGTAGTGCACGCACAACCGCCGCAGGCGCCGGAGCAAATGCGCGACGTGGCTCCCGAACACGCCGCGGAGCGTGTGTAGCTCGTCGACGACCACGTAGCGAAGGCGGAGGAGGAACGTCGCCCACCGCTCGTGGTACGGGAGCATCGCCATGTGCAACATCTCGGGGTTGGTGAGGACGACGTTCGCCTGCTTGCGGGCGCGCACCCGATCATCGGGCGGCGTGTCGCCGTCGTACGTTGCCGCGACGAGGTCGGGCAGGAGCCACTCGCGGAACCGTCGGAGCTGGTCCTGGGCGAGCGCCTTGGTCGGATAGATGAGCAGCGCGGTCGCGTGCTCCCCGCGAGCGATCGCATCCACGATCGGGATCTGGTAGCAGAGGGTCTTCCCCGAGGCGGTGCCGGTCGCGACGACGACCCCGCGCTGCTCGCGCAGGAGATCGACGGCGAGGGCTTGGTGCTCGTACAGCTGCGGTGTCCCGAGCTCCGCCAGTCGCCGGGTCACGTGTGGGTGCAGCGGCGCGGCGGGTGTGCCGAGACGGGTCGGGCGGGACGGGATCCGTCGCGAGAACGCAACCCGATCGGACAGGAGTGGGTCGCCGGTCAGCGCGTCGAGGGTTGCGAGGGCATCGCGCCCGCCTGCCTCGGTGTCGCGCGTCGGGACCGTCAGTGGGTCTGCAGGATCCCGTCGTCCGCGAAGTCGCGGAACAGCTCCGCGCCGCCGGGACCGACGGCGAGGTTCGTACCCGCGGCGCTCCCGATCGGGATCGTGACGTTGCGGATGGCTGCGGGGTCGATCGAGAGTCCGAGGCGACCCAGCCGGTACATGTCGGTGAGCGAGACGTTCTCGGTGACGATGTGGCGGGCGAGGATCGACACGAGCCGCAGCGCACCGGCATCACCGGGGTTCTGGGCGCGCAGCGTGGCCAACGCCGACACGATGATCAGGCCCTGGTTCTCGGTGCGCTTGATGTCGCCCTCGACCGGGTAGTCCTTCCGGTTCCTGGCGATCGCGAGCAGGCTCGCACCCCCGAGGTGCTGAGGGCCGGCCGGGAAGACGGCGCCCGAGTCCTTGTCGTCCATCGCGATCGGGACGTTGATGTCGATGCCGCCGAGCTCGTCGACCATGTCGACGAAACGGGGGAAGTTGAGGGTCACCGCGTACTGGATGGAGATGCCCATCATCCGGTTGAGCTGGTCGACGATGCCGGGCAGTCCCTGGAGTGCGTGATACGCGTTGATCTTGTCGCCGCTCGGCGCCTGGGTGTCGCGCGGGACGTTGATGATCGTCGCCTGGCCCGTCCCGGGGTTCACGCCGATCACGTGGATGGCGTCGCCCAGCCCCTTGTCGGCGTCGGTACGTCCGTCGTTGCCGAGCGCGAGGAAGAAGAACGGCGCGTCCGGCGCACCGCTGTACTCGGTGTCACCGACCTTCGTGAGCTGGAACCAGACCGCGCCGCTCGCCACGTTCGGCCGTCCCACAACGAGCCATGCAGTCGCGAGCGAGGACGCGACGAGCAGCCCGCACAACGGGATCGCGACGAGCAGCCTGACGAGCGCGCGCCGGTGGGTGGTGGACGTCATGGCGCCACCGCCACGGTGGTCGGCGTCGTCGTGGTGGTCGTCGGGCCCAAGGCCTTCCCTCCGCGCTCGGTGCCGATCGTCCATCCGGTGATCTTCCATCCGCCCGCGTCGTCGGGGGCGAACACCAGGGAGCCCGAGCGCAGGATCTCGAGTGCGCCCTTCTTGGTCTGCGCCTTGACGGACAAGGCGACCGTCGCGCTCACGACCACGACCTTGCCGTCGGTCCCGACGAGTGCCGACATGGCGACCGGTGGCGTCGTGACCGCCACCTTCCCGGCGGCCTTCGGGAGGTTCTCGTCGAGCAGGAGCGCGCGGTCGGTGCCGGTGAGGCGCGCGACGGCACCGATGTCGAAGACCGTCGCGAGCAGCGCGTCGTCGGCCGTGCCGGTGCGGAGTGGGTTGACGATGCCGTGGTCGACGTAGGCCCCGAGCGTGGAGAGCACGAGGTCACGCACGTCGGTGGGGAACTCGACCGGCGTCCCGACGGCATCGACGGTGAGCTCACCGGGTTGGAGGTCGATCGATGTCGACGCGTGAAGTGTCGGGCCGGCCTTCTCGGTGGAGTCGCTCCGCAGTACGAGGAACGCGGCGCCCGCGATCACGATCACGCCGAGGATGGCCAGACCGCTCAGGAGTGCGGTGCGGACGCGGCCGGGCGACGCGGGCCGCGCGTTCTGGCGGCTCTCGGCCGGGGGTCGGCCGGGCGCGGGCCGGCCGGGGGCAGGTCGACCGGAGCGGGCTGCCGGCGCGGCCGATTGGGCCGTCGACGGGGCGGTGGTCGCGGCGCGTCGAGGCGGCGGTGCGACCGAGCCGGGTCCGGCCGGGGTGCTCGGCTCGGGACGCGGCTTGCGAGGGGGAGGCGGAGGGGCAGACATGCGACCGGCTGAGGATACCGGCGCGAACTGCTCGTACTGGGGTCAGGGCGCGCGGTACCGTCGGCGGCATGGCGCTGAAGAATGTGGTCCGCCGGCTCACGGCCTCGGTCGAGGATCTCGATCGCGAGGAGCTGTGTGCCTTCTGCGACGGGCTCGGACTGACGCCGACCACCGACGTCGTGGCCCGGCAGATCGTTCGTGTCGGTGGTGAGATCCGCTCGGTGCGGGTCGTGCCGCGCGCCGGTGCGCCCGCACTGGAGGCCACCGTGTCCGACGGGCGGGGGACGACGACCGCGGTGTTCCTCGGCCGCCGCAAGATCCACGGGATCGCGCCGGGGCGTCGCATCGTGATCGAGGGGATGGCGGCACGTCACGCGAACCGCTTCCTGATCTTCAACCCCCGCTACACGCTCGTCGCCTGATCCAGTCACCTGATTCGGCGGTCGCAGAACTCGGATCGATCGGGGACCCGCGTGGGTCAGGTGCCGGTCAAGAGGCGTCGGACGGCGTCCTCGGAATCGGGCGTGACCATGGCGAGCACTTCGTCGCCCGCCTCGAAGACCGTGTCGCCGCGCGGCATCACCACATGCTCCTCGCGGACGATCGCGACCAGTGTCGAGTCACGTGGCAGCTCGATCTCCGAGATCGAGCGATCGATGACCGAAGCGTTGTCGGCGAGGGTGACCTCCACGAGCCGGGCCTGACCGCCCTCGAACTGGAGGATCCGCACCAGCCGACCGACGGTCACGGCCTCTTCGACGAGCGCGGTGATCAGGTGGGGTGTCGACACGGAGAGGTCGACACCCCAGTTCTCGTTGAACAGCCACTCGTTGCGGGGCTCGTTGACGCGAGCGATCACCCGCGGCACGGCGAACTCCGTCTTCGCGAGGAGTGAGACCACGAGGTTGTCCTCGTCGTCTCCGGTGGCAGCCACGATGACATCGCAGGTCTCGAGGCCCGCTTCGCGCAACGAGGAGACCTCACAGGCATCGCCGACGAACCACTCGACCCCATCGGCGGTGGTGGCGCGGCGCTGCACCTCGGGGTCCTGCTCGATGAGCAGCACCTCGTGGCCGGACGAGATCAGGTCGTTGGAGATGTACACGCCGACAGCACCGGCTCCCGCGATCGCGACCCGCATCAGTGCTCCGGTCCCTGCTCGAGGCGCTCCTGGAGCGCGGTGAGATCGTCGGCCCCGGCGACGAAGTGGAGCACGTCGCCCTCTTGGCCGATGGTGTCGGTGCCCGCGACTTCGGCGGCTCCGAACCGGGAGACCGCCGTGAGCCAGAACGCGCCAGCTTCGTTGAGCTTCGCGAGCTTCGCGCCGCACCACACCGGAGGGATCACGAACGACGTCATCGTGACCTTGCCGCTCGGGTCGATCCAGTCGTGCGCCTGCTCCGTGGAGGGGACGAGTCGCCGGAGTACCTGGTCGGTGGTCCAGCTGACCGTCGCGACGGTCGGGATGCCGAGCCGCTGGTAGATCAACGCACGTCGGGGGTCGTAGATGCGGGCCACCACGCGATCGATGCCGAAGTTCTCGCGAGCGATGCGAGCCGTGAGGATGTTGGAGTTGTCGCCGCTCGTCACCGCGGCGAGTGCTTCGGCCCGCTCGATCCCGGCCTCGCGGAGGTGGTCGCGGTCGAACCCGAAGCCGACGATCTGCTGTCCGGCGAATTGCTTGGGGAGCCGGCGGAACGCGGATGCGCGCTTGTCGACGACGGCGACCGAATGACCAGAATGCTCGAGGACGCCGGCGAGCTCGCTACCGACCCGCCCGCATCCCACGACTACGACGTGCACACCGCCTCCGATGCTGCTTTCGACCCACTCGGCCTGGTCTGCGATGCTAGCGATGGTTCGACATCGGAGGCGGGTCGAGACGGCGCAGGACGCAGGACGAAGACGGACGCTCCGGTCGGAGCCCCCTCGACCGGTTCGCCGCAGGGCCCCGAACAGAGGCATCCTGTGCGCTGCATTCCTGAGCACTGCGAGGGTCGGTGGCCACAGCGTTGAAGCGCATCTTCGTCGGGCGGCCGATCCCGACGACGGAGCAGGAGCACCAGCGGATCCCAAAGCTGATCGCGCTCGCGGTCTTCTCCTCTGACGCGATCTCGTCCACGGCATACGCAACCGAAGAGATCCTGTTCGTCACCGCGGTCGGCGCGTCGAGCCTCGCGCTCGGACTCAACACGCTGATCCCGATCGCGATCGCCGTCGCGCTGCTGCTCTCGATCGTCGCGTTCTCTTACCGCCAGACGATCTTCTCGTACCCGAGCGGCGGCGGCAGCTACGTCGTGAGTCGCGAGAACCTCGGTGAGAACCCGTCGCTCGTCGCCGCCGCGTCGCTCCTCGTCGACTACATCCTCACGGTCGCGGTGTCGATCTCAGCCGGTGTCGCCGCGATCATCTCGATCCCCGAGTTCCGGAGCCTCCAGAACCATCGGGTCATCGTGGCGATCGCGTTGATCGCGTTGATCTCGGTCGCGAATCTCCGTGGGATCAAGGAGTCGGGTCGGCTCTTCGCCGCACCGACCTACCTGTACATCGTGATGATCACGTCGCTCGTCGTGTACGGGCTGGTCCGCAGCTTCGTGCTGAACGACATCTCGCCTGTCCCGTTCGACCCCCACGCCTTCGAGGGAACGCTCGTGAGCGGAGGTTCGCTCGGGCTCTTCCTGATCCTCAAGGGCTTTTCGTCCGGCGCCGTCGCGCTGACGGGCGTGGAGGCGATCTCCAACGGGGTGCCGGCGTTCCGCAAGCCCGAGTCGAAGAACGCCGCGGCGACCCTCGTGTGGATGGCGACGATCCTCGGGACCCTCTTCCTCGGCCTCTCGATCCTCGCTCGTCACCTCAACCCGTACCCCAGCCACGACACGACCGTCCTCGCGCAGATGGGGATCCAGGTGTTCGGGAGTGGCGCGATCTTCTTCGTTCTGCAGATCGCCACCGCGCTCATCCTCACGCTCGCGGCGAACACCGCGTACGCCGACTTCCCTCGGCTCTCGTCGATCATCGCCCGCGACGGGTACCTGCCCCGTCAGATGATGAACCGGGGCGATCGCCTCGTGTTCTCGAACGGGGTCGTGCTCCTCGCGGGCGCTTCGATGGTGCTCATCGTCGCCTTCGGTGGAGTCACGAACGCGCTGATCCCCTTGTACGCGGTCGGCGTGTTCACATCGTTCACGCTGTCCCAGCTCGGGATGGTGCGCCACCACCGCCGAGTGCAGGAGCCGGCGTGGAAGCGCCACTCGGTGATCAACGCGATCGGTGCGGTCGCGACGTTCGTGGTGTTGATCATCATCGCGGCCACGAAGTTCACGAGCGGAGCGTGGGTGCCGATCGCGGTGATCCCGGTCATCATCGCCCTCTTCAAGGCGATCAAGCGGCACTACGACCGGGTCGGAAAGGCGTTGCTCGTCGACCCCGGCTACCGTGCCCGACCGAACCAGAACACGGTCGTCGTGCTCGTCGGTCGTGTCCACAAGGGCGTGCTCCAGGCCCTCACCTACGCGAAGTCGCTGAACGCCCGTCACCTGGTGGCGGTGTCGGTGGTGACCGACGACGAGGAAGACGCCGAGATCAACCGGCAGTGGCTCGAGTTCGGCATCGACGTACCGCTCGAGACGGTCTTCAGCCCTTACCGGGAGCTGCATCGTCCGCTCACGCAGTTCATCGATGAGCTCGACGAGCGGTTCCAGAACGACATCGTCACGGTGGTCATCCCGGAGTTCGTGGTGAAGCACTGGTGGGAGCACCTCCTCCACAACCAGAGTGCGCTCTTCCTCAAGGCGCGGCTGCTGTTCCGCAAGGGCACGGTCGTGACGTCCGTCCCGTACCACGTCGACTGACCGCGCTCGGCGCCCGTTCTCCCGGCGCGTCCCTGGCGCTGGATCGGCATCGATCCTGGGCTACCGGCTAGCGTGCTCCCGTTCCTGCCCGGCGTCGCGACGCGCTGCTCCGCCCATTCCACGGGCGGTTCGGCCCCAGAGAGCGTGAGCCGGGCCTCAGGGGAGAAGGAGCTACCAGAAGATGCACACCGTCGTCCTCGCGGCCGAGGCCGGATACCAGAAGTTCGAGCTCGGCGACACCGAGTGGGCGTTCCTGATCGGGTCCGTGGTCACCGCCCTGCTCGCCTTGGCCGTCGGCTTCGTGCTCGTTCGTGGCGTCCTCGCCGCCGATCAGGGCACGCCGAAGATGATCAGCATCGCGAAGTCGATCCAGGAAGGCGCGATGGCATATCTCCGTCGCCAGTTCCGGACGATCGCGTTCATCATCGTCCCAGTCGCCGCGCTGGTGTTCGTCACGTCGACCGAAGTGCTCAAGCCGGCCGGCTTCGACGGTGGGTCCGGCGCGCTCACGTTCGGTCAGTCGGGGTTGTTCCGGACGCTCGCGTTCGTCGCGGGCGCGTTCCTCTCGGCGCTCACGGGCTTCATCGGGATGTCCCTCGCCGTGCGCGGCAACGTGCGCACGGCTGCGGCGGCCCGAAGCGGCTCGCTCAAGGCTGCGCTCAAGGTCGCGTTCCGCACCGGTGGCGTCGCCGGGATGTTCACCGTCGGCCTTGGTCTCCTCGGGGCGACGATCATCATCATGCTGTTCCAGAACACGTCGTCGGCGATCCTCATCGGGTTCGGCTTCGGCGGTTCGCTCATCGCGCTGTTCATGCGTGTCGGAGGCGGGATCTTCACCAAGGCGGCCGACGTCGGCGCTGACCTCGTGGGCAAGGTCGAGCAGGGCATCCCCGAGGACGATCCCCGCAACCCGGCCACCATCGCCGACAACGTCGGCGACAACGTCGGCGACTGTGCCGGCATGGCGGCCGACCTCTTCGAGAGCTACGAGGTCACACTCGTCGCGTCGATCATCCTCGGTGTCGCCGCGTTCGGCTCGGTCGGCGCCAACCCCGCCTACGGGCTGATCTTCCCGGTCGCGGCCCGCGCCGTCGGTGTGCTCGCGTCGATCGTCGGCGTGTACATGGTGCGCGCCACCGACAACGACAAGTCGGCGATGGCACCGATCAACCGGGGCTTCGCGGGAGCGTCGGTGCTCACCGTGATCGGCAGCGGCCTGGTCGCGTTCTTCTACGTCGGTCAGGACAACAGTGTCGGGTGGGGCAGCTTCGGTCCCGGCTGGCGCGTGTTCCTCGCGGTCGTGATCGGCCTCCTCCTCGCGCAGGTCGTGAGTCGGCTCACCGAGTACTTCACGTCCACCGAGACGCAGCCGGTGCAGGAGATCGCCGAGTCCACCCGTACCGGCCCCGCGACCACGATCCTCTCCGGGATCTCGAGCGGACTCGAGTCGTCGGTGTGGTCGATCGTCGCGATCGCGGTCGCGATCGGCGTCGGCATCGTCCTCGGTGACGGCAACCTCAAGTTCACCTTCTACATCGTCGCCCTCACCGGTATGGGCATGCTTTCGACCACCGGCGTTGTCGTGTCCGAGGACACCTTCGGTCCCGTCGCCGACAACGCCGCCGGCATCGCCGAGATGTCCGGAGAGTTCGAAGGCGAGCCCGAGCGCATCATGGTGAGCCTCGACGCCGTCGGGAACACCACGAAGGCCGTCACCAAGGGCTTCGCGATCGGCTCGGCGGTCATCGCGGCGGTCGCACTCTTCGCCTCCTACATCGAGGTGATCGGCGACGAGCTCCTGACGACCGCCGAGCGAGCGGGCGACAAGGTCTTCACCAACCCGCTCACCCAGGTCAACGTCGCCAACCCCGAGATCTTCATCGGCCTCCTGATCGGCGGTTCGATCGCCTTCATGTTCAGCGCGGTTGCGATCCGCGCGGTCGGCCGGACGGCTGCCAAGGTGGTCGAAGAGGTCCGTCGCCAGTTCCGTGAGCGCAGGATCATGGAGGGGATCGACGAGCCGGAGCACGGCAAGGTGATCGACATCTGCACCACCGCCGCGCTCCGCGAGCTCACCACCCCCGCCCTCCTCGCGGTGCTCATGCCCGTGGTCATCGGCTTCGGGATCGGCTATCTCCCGCTCGGCGCGTTCCTCGCCGCGGTGATCCTCACCGGTCAGCTCATGGCGGTGTTCCTGTCGAACTCCGGCGGCGCATGGGACAACGCGAAGAAGTTCATCGAGGACGGGAACTACGGCGGTAAGGGGAGCGAGTCGCACAAGGCTGCCGTCATCGGCGACACCGTGGGCGACCCGTTCAAGGACACTGCCGGCCCGGCACTGAACCCGCTCATCAAGGTGATGAACCTGGTCTCGCTGCTGATCCTCCCGGCCGTGATCAGCCTCCGCAACGACACGGGCGCGCGTCTCTCCATCGCGGGCGTCGCCTTGATCGTCGTGCTCGCCTCGATCGCGTACTCGAAGCGCAAGGGTGGCGGGTTCGGCGAAGAGGCCGAGGCGGTCAGCGCCACCGCCTGATCTGTCGTTGTCTCGGGGGTCCGCGCACCTGGGTGCCTGCCGCAGAGCAGGCGATGTCAGTTCCATCGGTCGTCGGGTGCGCTCAGCCGAGCCTGAGGAGCGTTCAGGGCCAGTCGACGTCGAGCGCGCGTGCGGCGGTGCTCAGCTTCATCACGAGACGATCGGGTCGATCCGGTAGCGGCTCGAAGTCGTGATGGCGGTAGAAGGCCGCAGCTTCGGTGTCGATGGCGACGACGATCTTGCCTCCCGCGACGCGGGCAGCGTCGAGAGTCCTGTCCAACGCCCGCACGAGGAGTTCGCCGCCGAGACCCTGTCCGTGGAGGTGCTCGCTCAGAGCAAGCTTGGCAAGCAGGATCGCCGGGATCTGACGCGGGGCTCCCCGAGCGAGCTTCTTCGGTGCGACGCCGCGGTCGAGAACATGCGGCGCGACGGCGAAATACCCGGCGACCGTGTCGTCATCGTCC
>JANOWV010000161.1:0-2391 GCA_031418075.1 Actinomycetes bacterium | reverse complement strand
GTCCCCGGGATGTTCGTCAACGGTCCGAGCCGCGACGCGCTCGGTATCCCGTACGACGTCGGGTGCTTCGGCGGCGCAGCGGGGCCCGGACCGGCGATCGGGCGGGCGACGCGACTCGCGATGCGCAACATCGGTGGGCAGGTCGTCGGCGTCTCCTCGAAGAGCGTCTTCGGGCAGCCCGGCCGAGTCGTCGGGATCGTCGTGGGGGAGTGGGAAGAGCGGTCGCCGTGGGCGCCACTCGCCGAGCGACGTGGCATCACCGGTGACGCGGTGACCGTCCACGGCGCGACCGGGACGATCGACATCGCTGACATCGTGGCGGATGACGGCGCGACACTCCTTGAGGTGATCGGCAAGTCGCTCGCATTCGTCGGGACGAATGCGTTCATCGCGGACCATCACGGCGCGGAGATCATGACGTGCATCGCGCCCCCGTGGGCCGATCTCATCGCCACCGTGTACCCGTCGATCGACGACGTGCAGGAGCGGTTGTACGCGCACGCCGCGCTCCCGATCGACTTCTGGCCCGAGCCGCATCGCAAGCGAGCCGAGGCCGCCGGGCGGGTCGACGAGCACGGCATCGTGCACCTGGTGGAGAGTCCCGAGCACATGCTCGTGATGGTCAACGGTGGGCTCGGGAACCTGCATGCGCTTGCGCTGCACTCGTTCGGTCCCACGCGCGCCGTCACCCGGGCATTCTGAACACGAGGATGCCATGACGATCAGGGTCATCACCCTCATGGGCGAGCAGGCTGCGGATGCCGCACGCGCTGCGGTCCCGGACGCGGACGTCGTCGTCCTCGGGTTCGCCGACCCGGTGCCGGACGACCTGCGCGGCGACGTGCTCTTCGGCGGGTGGCACGGTCATCCCGCCTACGACCGGCTCGACGAGATCGGTGTGCGCTGGGTACACCTCCCGGGCACCGGGATCGACGGTTGGCCGCGTCACCAGCTCGAGGGTCGGCTCGTGACCTGCTCCAGGGGTGTGAGCGCCATCCCGATCTCCGAGTTCGTGCTGGCGTCGATGCTGGCCTTCGTGAAGGACTTCCCGAAGACGTGGTTGGGCGAGCCGCCCGAGCATTGGAACCTGGCCTCGTTGGGCGAGCTCGCGGGGCAGACCCTGGGGCTCGTGGGCATCGGCGGCATCGGCGAGGCGGTGGCGACGCGCGCGCAGGCGTTCGGCATGCGCGTGCGGGCACTCCGGCGTACTGCGAGCCGGGGTGCTCCCGATGGGATCGAGCTCGCCGGCGATCTCGGCGACCTGCTCGCGACCGCTGATCATCTGGTGCTCGCGGCGCCCGGTACCGACGCCACCCGCCATCTCCTCGATGCCGACGCGTTCGCGCAGGTGAAACCCGGGATGCACCTGGTGAACATCGCTCGCGGCAGCCTCGTCGACCAGGACGCACTGCGCGTGGCGCTCGACGACGGTCGGGTCGCATGCGCGTCGCTCGACACGGTCGATCCCGAGCCGTTGCCGGCCGGGCACTGGCTCTACGAGCATCCGTCGGTCCGACTGAGCGCGCACGTCTCGTGGGCGTCGCCGGTCGCGTTCGACCGGATCATCGCCGCGTTCGCCGGCAACCTCACCCGGTTCGCGGCTGGTGAGCCGCTCGAGGGCGTCATCGACCTCGACGCGGGCTACTAGCCCTCGTGGCGGCTGCTCCGAGGGCCGTCGTCGTGGGCTCGGGCTTCGGCTGTCGGGTCCACGTGCCGGCGCTGCGCGCGGCCGGGTTCGACGTCGTCGCGCTCGTCGGCCAGGACGCCGAGCGGACGGCGCGGCGAGCCGCGCGGGCCGAGGTCGCGCACGCATGCACGTCGCTGGGGGACGCGCTCGCGCTCCCAGGCGTGGAAGCGGTCACGATCGCGACCCCGCCGAGCACCCATGCCGCGCTCGCGATCGAGGCCGCGCAGGCGGGACGCCACGTGCTCTGCGAGAAGCCGTTCGCGCTCGACGCCAGGGAGGCTGAGGCGATGCTCGCCGCGGCCGAGGCAGCGGGCGTCACGCATCTGGTGGGGCACGAGTTCCGCTGGGCGCCTGAGCGCTCCGTCGTCGGACGCGCGATCGCCGAAGGGGCGATCGGCGAACCCCGGTTCGCGACGTTCGTGCAGTACGTGCCGCTCGTGGCCGACCCGGTCGCGAAGGTCCCCGTGTGGTGGTTCGACCCGGGCGCAGGGGGCGGTTGGCTCGGCGCGTCGGGCTCACACGTCGTCGACCAGATCCGCGTGTGGCTTGGCGACTTCGCCGAGGTGAGCGCGGCGCTCGGACTGGTCTCGGACCGGGGCGTCGACGCGGCCGAGGACTCGTTCACCGTACGGTTCCGGCTCGAGTCGGGGCTGCACGGGACGCTCCAGCAGACCGCCGCGGCATGGGGGCCGTATTCGGGGATG
>JANOWV010000160.1:0-1645 GCA_031418075.1 Actinomycetes bacterium | reverse complement strand
CGGCGAGCCCCGTGCCATCGCGTCGCCGAGCTCTGCGTAGGCGAAGCCTTCCTCGATGGCGCCGGCCTTGGCGCACATCTCGGCGAGCACCGCCATGCACCCGGGCGCGGGCATCCGCTCGAGGACCGTCAGGTGGTGATAGCCCGACGCATGCAGACGGTGGGCGGTGGCGAGCCCGGCGGGACCCGCGCCGACGACACAGATCCGGTCATTCTTCGCAATCGCCATCGCGACCCTCAGCCCAGCCCAGCCCCGCCCAGCCCCAGCCACGCGCATGCTCGTACACCCTGGGGCGGCTGTGGCGCGCGGGGGGTCGCCGGAAGCGCCGAGGGGGCGCCCACCCACAGTGGCAAGCAGTTGTGCGGGGAGGATGGCCCATTTTGGCACGGTGATGGTGCGATCATGGAGGCGTGCCGCGCTCGGGGGAGAGGTCGCGTTCGGGAGGGCCGACCCTGATCGTCATCGGCGGGCTCATCGTGGTGATGGTCGGCGCAACTGCATTGCTCGTCGGGGGCGGTAGTGGGGGCAAAGGCCGCGAAGGGGGCACGAAGTCTCGAAGTGCGGACACGAAGAACAGTCGAGCGAGCTCGACCACGTCCACGACGACGCGTCAGCCGTTCCGCTACACGGTGGAGTCCGGGAACACCCTGACCGCACTTGCCCTGTTCTTCGGCGTCTCGAGTTCCGACATCATCGCGGCGAATCCGGACCTCGACCCGGACCACCTCGTCGTGGGGCAGCGTCTGGTGATCCCGCCGCCGCGTGTGGTCAAGCTCGTGGTCAAGCCCCGCAAGGTCGTCGTGGGTGGAAGCCTTCGGCTCACGCTGACCGGAGCGCAAGACTTCGAGAACGTCACCTTCGAGGTCCAGCGACCAACCACGCCATTCGTCGGCGCATCGCACTCGGCGTCCGAAAGCGGAGTCGTCACCACGTCTTATTCGCTCGGGGTCGCCGATCCTCCCGGCACCTACACCGTCATTGCCAGGGGCGACCGGGGGACACTCGTGCAAGCCACCTTCAGCGTCGAGGCCGCCACTCCCTGAGCCGCGACGGCGCGGTACCTCAGCGGCCGCTACTCGGCTCCAGGTCCGCGAGGGTCGAACGAAGGATCGCGCGCGCCGATGACCGCATCAGCGCTCTCGCGTCTTCGCTCGCGAGGCCGCCGACGTCGGTGAGCCACACGAGTGCCTCGATCCCGCACGCGCTGCGGACGGCGAGCGCGAGACGCCGTACTTCGCGTTCGGACATCTGCGAGTGCAGTGGAGCGAGCGCCTCTTCGATCCAGCCGATCGCTCGGCCCTTGCGCAACAAGAGGGGGCCCGGATCTCGAGGTCCGAGGGCGAGACGGAGCATGGTCCGCTGGTGCTGCTCGGTGGCAACGACCATCGCCGTGAACGTGTTGATGACCACGTCGAGCCGCGCCTCGACATCGTCGGGCGCGTCGTCGGGGAGCAGCGACTCGGCTTCGGTTTCGGGGAAGGCGGCGGCGAGGAGCGTCGCTTGATTGGGGAAATACCGATAGGCCGTCGTGCGGGAGACAGAAGCCTGCTCGGCGGCGTCTTCGACGGCCGGCGTGATGCCTTGCTGCACGAGGGCGCGGGCGGCCGCCACAAGGGCAACTCGAGTGCGCTCCTTCTGCCGGGTA
>JANOWV010000159.1:0-7870 GCA_031418075.1 Actinomycetes bacterium | reverse complement strand
CTCCGGCGCTTCCTCCCCTTCACCGCCGGAGCCATGGTCGTGGCGACGCTCGCGATCACCGGCATTCCACCGTTCGCCGGCTTCTGGTCGAAGGACGGGATCCTCGAGGCCGCGTTCGAGAAGCACGAGTACGGCATCTGGGCCGTCGGCCTCCTCGCCGCGGTGATGACCGGCATCTACATGACGCGGCTGGTGCTGCTCACCTTCTTCGGCAACGAACGTTTCTCCGGGTCGACGAGTGCCGCCCCGTTGCCGGTCGTCAGCGGGGGTAGCGATGACGACGCTCCTTCCGGGAGCGCGGCTCCGGCCGACGGCGACGGATCGGCGATCGCGCTCGGCTACGACCCGGACCTCGAGCCCACGGTCGTCTTCGGTGAACCCCCCCGAGCGTCGCGCCTGCACGGACACGATCCGCACGAGAGCCCGGTGCTGATGACGTTGCCGGTCCTGGCGCTGGCCGGCCTCGCGCTCATCGGTGGCCTGCTCAACCTCCCGCTGAACGGGCTCCGCTTCCTCGACGAGTGGCTCGAGCCGGTCTTCGTCGGCGTGCACCAACCGCACCCCGAGTCGTTCACCCACGCGCTCGCGCTCACCGGAGTCGCGTTCTTCTTCGCCGCGTTGGGCATCACGATCGCGCTGGTCCTGTACCGCCGGGGGTTGTCGGCCCCCGATCGCGACCCGCTCGGGGACCGGCTCGGTTCCGTGGGCGAGCTCGCCGGTCGCGGGTACCGCTACGACGAAGGCATCTCCACCCTGGTCGCCGGCCCGGGGCGAGCCACCGCCGAGTTCCTCGACGAGCAGGTCGACACCGGGATCGTCGACGGCGCGGTCAATGGGGTCGCACGCCTCGTCGGCACGGCGGCCGACGGCCTGCGCCGCGTCCAGGACGGGCTCCTTCGTCGGTACCTCGTCGGGATCGCGCTCGGCGTCGTTGCCGTCCTCCTCTTCCTCCTCGCGTACACAGGACGGTGAGCGTGTCCGACTTCCCCGTCCTCACGGCGATCATCGCGACGCCGCTCCTCGGAGCGCTCGTCGTCATGTTCGTCCCCGCCGAGCGCCGAGAGATCGTCAAGATCGTCGGGTTCATCTTCACGATCGCGACACTCGCGCTGTCGTTGTGGCTGCTCTGGAATTTCAAGACCGGTAACCCCGACTTCCAGTACACCGAGAACTACTCCTGGATCCCCGGCATCGGCGTTCGCTACGTCGTGGGCGTCGACGGGATCAGCATCTTCATGGTCGTGATCACGGCCCTCCTGATGCCGCTCGGACTTCTCGCGTCGGCGAAGTACCCGGACCATCGGGTCAAGGCGTACACCGCGTGGTTCCTCGTCCTCGAGATGGCGATCATGGGGATCTTCCTCTCCCTCGACCTCATCGGGTTCTTCATCTTCTGGGAGTTCATGCTCGTCCCGATGTACTTCCTCATCCAGGGGTGGGGGCACGAGCGCCGTCAGTACGCGTCCACGAAGTTCTTCCTCTACACGGCAGCGGGTTCGGCACTGCTGCTCGCCAGCACCCTTGTGCTCGGCTTCCTCCACCAGGCCGACACCGGCGTGCTCACGTTCGACTATCGGATCCTCGGGGCGTGGGGGTTCGGCCACCTCTCGATCACCACCGAGACCATCCTCTTCGTCGGGTTCATCTCCGCGTTCGCGATCAAGGCGCCGTTGTTCCCGTTCCACACCTGGCTTCCCGACGTGCACACCGAGGCTCCGACGCTCGGATCGGTCGTCCTGGCCGGCGTGATCATCAAGATGGGCGCGTACGGCATCCTGCGCTTCTGCTTCGAGCTGTTCCCACGCGCAACCGTCGACCTCGCTCCGATCCTGCTCGTCCTCGCGGTGATCGGGATCCTCTACGGGGCGATCGTCGCCGCGATGCAGAAGGACCTGAAACGCGTGATCGCGTACTCATCGGTCGCGCACATGGGCTTCGTGGTGCTCGGCATCGCGTCGCTGACCGTCCTCGGCATCGACGGCGCCGCGTTCACGATGGTGAGCCACCCGCTCACCACGGGTGCGCTGTTCCTGCTCATCGGGATGCTCTACGAGCGCCGCCACACCCGTCTCATCAGCGACTTCGGTGGGCTCTGGACGCCCGCGCCGATCTTGACTGGACTGTTCGTGATCGCCATGTTCGCCGGCATCGGGCTCCCGGGGTTCTCCGGGTTCGTGGGGGAGTTCCTCGCGCTCGCCGGTACCTTCATCTCCGAGCGTCCGTACGCAGTGGTCGCCGCGGTCGGTGTGATCCTGGCCGCCGTCTACCTGCTCTGGGCGTTCCAACGCGCGTTCACGGGCAAGCCGACGGGCGACAACGCAACGATGTCCGACCTCAGCGTGCGGGAGATCGCAGTGGTCGTGCCGCTCCTCGCCCTGAGCTTGTTCATCGGTGTGCACCCGTCGCCGGTCCTCGACCGTATCGAACCGAGCGTGAAGCAGCGCATCGCCTTCCTCGAGGCGAAGACCGACTTCCGCGAGCAGCGTCCGAAGGGCGCTGACCGCACGAAGGTCAAGGGGATGACGTTCCAGCAGGTCGCCGATCAGGCCGCGCGGGACGCCCGCTGATGCTGGCGCACACGCTGCTCGCGGCGACGCTCCCGATCGAGACCCCATCCGTCGATCTCCTCGCGCTCGGGCCGGAGATCGCACTCGCGACCGCGGGTGTCGCGATCGTGCTGGTGCGCTCGCTCTTGCGCGGGCGTTCGATCACGATGCCGATCTCGCTGGCCCTCGCGTTCGGTGGTGTCCTCGCGGCGGGGATCCTCGAGTTCCGACTCTGGAACGTCGTCCGCGACGACGGTGCGATCACGACCGTCGCCGGGATGTTGCGCGTCGATTTGTTCGCGGTGTTCCTCGGCGTCGTCGTCATCGCCGCAACCGCGCTCGCACTACTGCTCTCGATCGCCTATCTCCGGCGCGAGCGTCTCGACGCGCCCGAGTACCTCGCGCTGGTCCTCCTCGCCGCGACGGGGATGCTTGCGATGACCACGGCCAACGACCTCATCGTCGTGTTCGTGGCCCTCGAGGTGCTCTCGATCCCGCTCTACGTCCTCGCCGCTTTCGACCGTCGTCGCCTCTCGTCCCAGGAGGCCGGGCTCAAGTACTTCGTGCTCGGAGCGTTCTCGTCGGCCGTCTTCCTGTACGGCGTCGCGCTCGCCTACGGCGCCACCGGCACCACGTCGCTCACTGGTATCGGGCAGTTCCTGGCCCAGAACACGCTCTTCGACCAGGGCACGCTCGTCGCCGGTTTCGCACTGCTGCTCGTGGGCCTCGGGTTCAAGGTCGCAGCGGTGCCCTTCCACATGTGGACCCCCGACGTGTACCAGGGGTCGCCGACGCCCGTCACCGCGTTCATGGCCGCAGCGACGAAGGCCGCCGCGTTCGCGGCCCTGTTGCGCGTCTTTGGCGTCGCGTTCCCGCTGTACTCGACGGACTGGCGTCCGGTGGTCTGGGTGCTCGCAGTCCTCTCCCTCGTCGTCGGGAGCATCGCCGCCGTCGTCCAGACCGACGTGAAGCGAATTCTCGCCTACTCCTCGATCGCACACGCGGGCTACGTGCTGATCGGGTTCCAGACCCAGACGTCCCGGGGTCGAGAGGCGGCACTCCTCTACCTGTTCGTGTACGCGTTCATGGCGATCGGCGCGTTCGCGGTGCTCACCGTCGCGACCCGCACGGGCGACGACCATCACTCGCTCGACGACTACCGGGGCCTGGCCCTGCGTCGCCCGATCGTCGGCGGACTGCTCATCTTCTTCGTGCTCGCGCAAGCGGGGATTCCGCTCACCGGGGGGTTCGTCGCCAAGCTCGAGATCTTCTCGGCGGCGGCGCAGGCCAACCAGTACGGGCTCCTCGTGATCGGCGTGCTCGCCGGCGTGGTCTCGGCGTTCTTCTACCTGCGCATCGCGATGTCACTGCTCTCGGCGCCCGACGAAGGCTCCGAAGTCGACGCGGGACGTCGGGTCGACGGCTGGAGCGCGACTGTCCTTCTCGCGACGGCGGCGATGGTGCTCGTCGTCGGACTCGCGCCGGGGACCTTCCTGCACTGGGCGCGAGACGCAACGTTCCTGCTCTGACCGCCGAACAGGAGCCCCACCGTGGCGGATGACCCCCGCGTCCCGATCACCGAGACCGACGAGTGGCAGGCGCTCTCCGCGCACTTCGCGACCCTCCGCGATGTCCACCTGCGCGAGCTGTTCGCGTCGGAACCCGACCGCGGGGAGCGGATGACGGCCGAGGTCGGCGACCTGTTCCTCGACTACTCGAAGCACCGGGTCACTGCCGCGACGATGGGGCTGCTCGCCGCCGTCGCTCGCCGGGCCGGCGTCGAGGAGCTGCGGGACGCGATGTTCGCCGGCGAGAAGATCAACGTCACCGAGGATCGGGCCGTTCTCCACATCGCGCTGCGTGCACCCGCGACGGAGTCGATCGTGGTCGACGGCGTCGACGTCGTCCCCGAGGTGCACCGCGTCCTCGACGCGATGGCGGCGTTCGCCGAGCAGGTTCGTTCGGGTACCTGGACGGGACAGACCGGCAAGCGGATCCGCAACGTCGTCAACATCGGCATCGGGGGCAGCGACCTCGGTCCGCGGATGGCCACGGCCGCGCTGGCCGACTTCACTGACCGGACGATGCGGTTCCGCAACGTAGCGAACGTCGACGGGAACGACTTCTTCGAGGCCACGCGCGACCTCGACGCCGCGGAGACGCTGTTCATCGTCGCGTCCAAGACCTTCACGACCCTCGAGACCATGACCAACGCGCGCACCGCGCGGGCGTGGCTCGTCGACGCACTCGGCGACGAGGCGGCCGTTGCGCGGCACTTCGTCGCGGTCTCGACCAATGTGGCTGAGGTCGAGCAGTTCGGGATCGACACTGCCAACATGTTCGAGTTCTGGGACTGGGTAGGCGGGAGGTACTCGCTCGACTCCGCGATCGGGCTCTCGCTGATGGTGGCGATCGGGCCGGACGCGTTCCGCGAGATGCTCGCGGGGTTCCGCGTCGTCGACGAGCACTTCCGCACCGCGCCGATCGAGAAGAACGTCCCGATGCTCCTCGGCCTGCTCGGCATCTGGTACGCCGACTTCTTCGGTGCCGAGACGGTGGCGATCCTCCCCTACAACGACTACCTCGCGAGCTTCACCGCGTATCTCCAGCAGCTCGACATGGAGAGCAACGGCAAGTCCGTGGACCGTGAGGGTCGGCCGGTCACGGCGCCCACCGGTCCCGTCGTGTGGGGCCAGCCGGGGACGAACGGCCAGCACGCCTACTACCAGCTCATCCACCAGGGCACGCGGCTGATCCCGGCTGACTTCATCGGCTTCTGCCGGACCGGCCATGCCCTGGGGTCGCACCAGGACCTCCTCATGGCGAACTACCTGGCCCAGACGCAGGCCCTCGCCTTCGGGAAGACGGCCGAGGAGGTCGCCGCCGAGGGGGTCCCGGCCGATCAGGTGATGGCGCGCACGTTCCCCGGCAACCATCCGACGAGCTCCATCCTGGTGACCGAGCTCACGCCCCACACGCTCGGACAGCTCGTCGCGCTCTACGAGCACAAGGTGTTCACCCAGGGAGCGATCTGGGGCATCAACTCGTTCGACCAGTGGGGAGTGGAGCTGGGCAAGCAGCTCGCGAACGCGATCGCCCCGACGCTCGAGTCCCCCGATGAACCCGGCGACGATCTCGAGCTGTCCCACGATTCGTCGACGAACGCACTGGTGCGGCGCTACCGGCGCTTGCGCGGCTGACGCGGGTCGCGCGAACGACGTGATCGAACGGCGCGGGCCGGCCCGATCGGCGATGGCTCTCGCACCTCGGGCCTGCGAGACTCGGCTCCGGATGTTGGGGATGGCGATGGGAGTCCTGCGTGGCTGATGACTTCGACGTCGTTGTCGTTGGTGCCGGCATGGCGGGGATCTACGCGTTGGTCAAGCTGCGCGAGCTGGGGTTCTCGGCGGTGGCGCTCGAGGCCGGCGGCGACGTGGGTGGGACCTGGTACTGGAACCGGTACCCGGGGGCTCGCTGCGACATCCCGACCACCGACTACACGTACAGCTTCGATCCGGAGCTCGAGGACGAGTGGACGTGGTCGGAGAAGTACGCCACGCAACCGGAGATCCTTCGCTACCTCCAGCACGTGACGGACAAGCACGACCTGCGGCGCGACATTCGCTTCTCGACCACGGTCGAGCGTGCTGCATGGGACGACGACACCGCGCGCTGGGTGATCCGGACCCAGGGCGGCAGCACGGTCACCGGTCGACACTGCGTGATGGCGACCGGGTGCCTCTCGGCGCCGAAGGCACCCGAGGTGGAGGGATTCGAACGCTTCACCGGTGCGACCTACTTCACCAGCCGCTGGCCTCACGAGGGGGTCGACTTCACCGGCCTGCGCGTCGGGGTGATCGGTACCGGTTCCTCGGGGATCCAGTCGATTCCGATCATCGCCGAGCAGGCCGCCGCGCTCACCGTCTTCCAGCGCACGCCCAACTTCTCGATCCCCGCCGGCAACGGTCCAACCCCGCCGGAGATGCTCGCCGCCCTCGCGGTCGACCGGGTGCAATACCGGGAGGCGGCGAAGCGGTCCCAGGGCGGCGTGCCGTTGACGGTCCCCACCGAGGGTGCGCTGCAGGTGTCCGAGGAAGAGCGCGACCGCCGCTTCCAGGAGTGCTGGGATGCGGGAACGCTGTTCGGCCCGATCAGCGCGTTCAACGACCTCATCGTCAGCCAGGCGTCCAACGACTGCGCGGCCGAGTTCGCGCGCAACCAGATCCGGGCCAAGGTGCACGATCCGGTCGTCGCCGAGGCGTTGTGTCCCTACGACTTCCCGTTCGCGACGAAGCGTCTCTGCCTCGACACGGGCTACTACGAGACCTTCAATGCGCCCCATGTGTCGTTGGTCGATCTACGCAAGGACCCGATCACCACGATCACCGAGACCGGGATCGACACCGCGACTGCCAGTCACGAGCTCGCCGCCATCGTGTTAGCCACCGGCTTCGACGCGATGACCGGCGCGATCGTCAACGTCGACTTCACCGGACGCGACGGCCGCAAGCTCAAGGGCGCCTGGCAGGACGGACCACTGACCTATCTCGGTCTCATGACCGTCGGTTTCCCCAACCTCTTCCTGGTGACCGGCCCGCAGAGCCCCTCGGTGCTGTCGAACATGGCGGTCTCCATCGAACAGCACGTCGAGTGGATCTGCGCCACGATCGATCATCTACGCGACGCGAAGTTCGACCGGATCGAACCGACCGACACCGCGCAGGCCGGGTGGGTACAGCACAACACCGACTGGGGTGACATCACCCTCTACCCCAAGGCGCAGTCCTGGTACATGGGCGCGAACGTTCCCGGGAAACCCCGGGTGTTCCTGCCCTTCGTCGGTGGGGTCGATACCTATCGAGCGATCTGCGACGACATCGTGGCGCGGGGCTACCTCGGTTTCGAGCGCTCAGGTGCTGCCGGGTCGCAGTGCAACGACGGTGTGATCCGGAGGCTCCAGCCCGACGTGCAGCTCGTGCTCGAGGCGATGGCGGCGTTGGATCTCCCGCCGCTGGAGTCGATGGCGCCCACCCAGGCGCGGGAGTTCATGACGGTGATGGCCGAGCACCGGCCGCCCGGACCCGACGTCGGGGAGATCGTGGACGGTGTGTTCCGCGGTGCCGCCAGCGACCTCGCCTACCGCCTGTACCGTCCCGCGTCGCCGGGCCCGCATCCGGTCGTGGCGTACTTCCACGGCGGCGGGTGGGTGCTGGGCAATGCGCAGTCCGACGATCCGTTCTGCCGCGATCTCTGTGTGCAGTCCGACTCGTTGATCGTCTCGTTCGACTACCGCCACGCGCCAGAGCATCGATTTCCCGCCGCTC
>JANOWV010000158.1:0-6946 GCA_031418075.1 Actinomycetes bacterium | reverse complement strand
CCGGCGAGCAGGACGTGATCGAGCGCCTGGCCCCGCTTGCGGGACGCCCCCAGCATGATCTCGAGGTGCTCGCGCAGTCGCGGTTGGCCGACGAACTCCGAGAGACGGCGCGGCCGCAGGGAAGTCTCTTCGGCCCGCTCGATCGGATCGGCCGCGGCGCGCATCAGCTCGTCTCTCATCCGCTTGCCATCATCGGGCTGGTCATCATCGGGCTGCCGCGAGCAGCCGGAGCGAGGCGCGCACGAGCTCCTCGACGGTCCCCTCCTCGGGGAGTCGGGCGAGGGTCTCGCGTACCTCGTCGGGGTCGTAGCCGAGGCCGGTGAGCGCCTCGCGCACTTCGCGACGCGCGTTCGGACCCTGGTCACCAACGTCGTCGGGTGTCATCGATGCTGGGACGTCGAGCCGGGCGCGCAGCTCGACGATCAGGCGCTCCGCCGTGCGCTTGCCGACGCCCGGTACGAGCGTCAGCGCGTCGAGATCGGAGTCAGCGACCGCCTGACGCAGCGCGGAAGGATCGTGCACGGACAGGATCTTGAGCGCGAGCGAGGGACCGACGCCCGACGCGCCGATGAGGATCTCGAACGTGTCCCGTGCGCTGCGCTGCACGAATCCGTAGAGCACCATTGCGTCGTCGCGTACATGCAGGTGGGTGAACAGGAACGCAGGGCTGCCGGGTTCGAGCGCCGGGAGCGCACCGAGGGGGACGTGGAGCCGATACCCGACCCCGCCGACCTCGACGAGCACCTCTCCGGTCGCCGTCCGTTCGAGCACCGTGCCCCGCACCGAACCGATCACGTGCCGGCGTCCCGTTCCAGCGCCGCGGCGACCGCGCGGGCCAACCCGGCCGCGGGTCGGGGCACCCGGTCGCCCTCGGGCTCCCCCGTGGCGTGCTGCATCGGCAACGCCCAGCAGTGACAGAGCGCCAACGCGAGCGCGTCGGCGGCATCGGGAGACTTCGGGGCCGGGTCGAGCGCGAGGAGGCGCGCCACCATCTGCTGCACCTGGGCCTTGTCGGCCGTCCCCGAACCGGTGACCGCGAGCTTCACCTCGTTCGGGCTGTAGTGGGTGACCGGGATCCCCGAACGAGCAGCGACGACGAGCGCCAGCCCGCTCGCCTGCCCGACCGAGATCGCGGTGCGCACATTCGCCTGGAACAAGATCCGTTCGACCGCCAGTGCCCGGGGCCGGACCTCGGCGAACAGGGCGACGAGATCGGCCTCGAGGGCCGCGAGGCGTTCCGGCAACGGTGCATCGCGGTCGGTGCGTAGGACGCCGAAGGCGACCGTCGTCATGGTCGCACCCCGACGTTGCACGGCCCCGTAGCCGCATCGGGACAGTCCCGGGTCGATCCCCAGGACCGGCCCTGGCTCGTCCCGATGCGACCGCGGAGACTCGATCGGGGCCCGGCCGGCGACGGCTGACCTTTCTGGGGGCCCGCCGACAGCCGGGATGGGATCGAACACGGGTTCGATCCTACGGCTGAGGGTTCCCGGCCCGAGGGATGCTGGCCCAGCTCAGCGAACCAGGAGCCAGATCACGATCCCGATCACGACCGAGCCGGCCGCGAGCACCGGCAGCAGCCGCTTCGCGACCGCCCCGCCAGCCACCTTCGCCAGGTCGACCGCCTCCGCCTCGGGTGCGTCGATCGTGCGGATCCCGCCGACATCGGCCGGGCCGGCACCCGTGGTCGGAACAGCTGCTCCCGGGGAGTCCCCAGCCGAGGACGGTACGTCGGTGGCCGTTCCGGCCGCTGCATCGCTGTCGCCGGTGAGCACGCTCGAGTGCAGGCACTCGACGAACTGGCCGAGGAGCTTCGCCGAGACGTCCGCCATCACTCCTCGCCCGAACTGCGCGACCTTCCCCGTGACTTGGAGGTCGGTGTCGATCGAGACGTCGGTCCCGCCACCGGACTCGGCGAGCAGCGCAGTGACCGTCGCGGACGCATTGCCTTGTCCCCGGGTGTCGCGGCCCTCGCCCTTGATCACGATGCGACGCGCGGCCTCGTCGGCCTCGACGATGCGGGCGATGCCCTTGTATTGCGCGGTGATCGGTCCGACCTTGATCTTCACGACACCCCGGTACTCGTCGCCCTCGACCTCTTGCAGCTGCGCACCCGGCATGCACGGTGCGATCCGCTCCAGGTCGAGGAGGACGTTCCACGCCTTCTCGACGGGTACCTCTACCCGGAACGTGTCAGTGATCTGCATCGCGATCTCTCTCCCAGTCGGCGGCGCACTGCATCACGTGCAGGTCATCGAGCGTATCGACATCGGTCGGCGTGCCGGTGTCCGAGCAGTCGACCTCCGTCACCGAGTGTGCGCCCATCAACGCGCGTGCCCCCGTGTCCCCCCGAAGGGCGCGTGCCTCCGCCCAGAGCGGCCGGTCCAGGAGCACTGGGTTGGCCCGCTGCCCCGCGTACGTCGCGACCGCGATCGAGGCACCCGCAGCGTGCGTCGCGGCCAGCCGACGGTACGCCTCGCTCCCCACCCGGGGCTGGTCAGCGAGCCCGATGCACACCGCGCCGATCCTCGGGTCCGGCTCGAGCGCGGCGAGCGCTGCCGCGAGCGAGTGGGCGATCCCGCGTCGCCAGTGTCGGGCGCGCACGACTCGGACCTCAGGGGGCGCGACCTTCGCCACCCGTCGACCGCGGCGTCCGACGACGAGGAGCACGGGCGTGAGACCGCTCTGGGTCGCGGCATCGAGTGCCCAGGCCACCAGGGGACGCCCGCCGAGCCCGGCCAGCGGTTTGGGCGTCCGACGTGCGAACCGGGATCCGCGCCCCGCGGCGAGGACCGCCACCGCGACCGTCACTGCGTCGCGTTCGGGCGGCGCACAGGTCGGGGCCTGGGGCTCAGACGAGGCTCTGCTCGAGCGCCCGTCGCACGAGAACGCGGGCCAGGTGCTCGCGGAACGTCGCCGACGCGTTGAGGTCGGCCGGCGCCTCCGTGCCTTCGGCAGCGTGGCTCGCTGCCTCCTCGGCGCCGGCGCCGTCGACGAGCGCCTGCTCGACGGCCGGTACCCGCAGCGGCGTCGCCCCCATGTTCACGAGCGCCACCCGCGTGCCACCCTCGGTGCGCACGGCCAGGGCGCCGACGATCGCCCAGTCCTGGGCCCGTCGGTTGAACTTCTGGTACGACCAGCCATCGGGCCCCGTCTTCGGCACCCGGATCTCGACGAGCAGCTCATCGGGCGCGAGCGCCGTCTCGAGGAACCCGAGGAAGAACCCGGTCGCGTCGAGCTCGCGCGTCCCGTTCGGACCGCGCGCCACGAACGTCGCGTCGAGCGCAAGCAGCGCCGCAGGGAGGTCCGACGCCGGATCGCCGTGCACGACCGACCCACCGATCGTGCCCCGGTGGCGCACCTGGTTGTCGCCCACCTCGGCGGCGACGCCACGCAGGACGCCGCACTGGGCGCTCAGGAGCTCGCTGGTCTCGAGGTCGCGGTGACGGGTGAGCGCACCGATCGCCAGGTGCTCCCCCTCGTCGCGCACGTAGGAGAGATCGGTCAGTCGAGCGGCGTCGACGAGGACGGCCGGCGTCGCCAGGCGCAGCTTCATCAACGGGAGCAGCGACATCCCGCCGGCCAGCACCTTGGCCTCGTCACCGTGCTCCACCAGCGCGGCGACGACCTCGTCGGCGCTGGCGGCCCGCACGTAGTCGAACGCGGCGGGGATCACTCGGTCCCCGCTGCCGCAAGCACCGCTTGCACGATGTTGTGGTATCCGGTGCACCGGCAGAGGTTGCCTTCGAGCCCCATCCGGACGTCGTCTTCGGTCGGACTCGGGATCTCCTCGAGCAGCGACACCGCCGCCATCACCATCCCTGCGGTGCAGAATCCGCACTGCAGGCCGTGGTGCTCGACGAACGCCGCCTGCACCGGATGGAGCGCATCACCCGGTGCCAAACCTTCGATCGTCGTGACGGAACGGCCGTCGGCTTGCGCCGCGAGCATCGTGCACGACTTCACCGACTCGCCGTCGACGAGCACCGTGCACGCTCCACATGACGACGTGTCGCACCCCACCTTCGTCCCGGTGAGCTCGCACGACTCGCGCAAGTACTGCACGAGCAGTGTGCGGGGCTCCACGTCGTGGCGCTCGCTTCGCCCGTTGACGTCGATCGAGATGTCCACCGTGCTCCTCGTGCTCTTCGGGTACGTGCTGCTCAGGTGCTTGCGCCCGGATCCCATTGCTCGGCCTCGCGGAGCCGTCAACGGACCTTCGGCGACGGGACTCTACCGTCTGGCCGCCATCGCAGCCCGGTAGACCTCCCAGGCAGGATGCTGCCCGCTCACGCGAGCACCGCTTGCAAGACGTCGTCGGGGATGTCGAAGTTCGCATAGACGTTCTGCACGTCGTCGTGCTCCTCGAGCGCGTCGATCACCCGCAGCACGCTCTTCGCAACGGCCGCGTCGCCGAGGGGGACCGTCTGCGCCGGGAGCATCGTGAGGTCCGTGGAGGACGCCGCGATCCCGGCACCACCCAGCGCGTCGCGGACCGAGTGGAGGTCGTGGGCCGCGGTCGTGACCTGCCAAGTGTCTCCCTGGTCGGCGATGTCCTCGGCGCCGGCGTCGACGGCCGCGAGCATCAGGTCGTCCTCGTTCGCTGCTGCCTTGTCGAGCAGCAAGACGCCTTTGCGCGCGAACTGCCACGACACCGCCCCCGGCTCGGCCATCGACCCGCCGTTGCGCGTGAAGATGTTCTTCACCTCGGACCCGGTGCGGTTGCGGTTGTCGGTGAGCACTTCGACGAGCACCGCGACCCCATGGGGCGCATAGCCCTCGTAGGTGATGGACTCGTAGCGGACGCCCTCGAGATCTCCCGTCCCCCGCTTGATCGCCCGCTCGATGTTGTCCTTGGGCATCGAGCCGTCGCGCGCCTTCTGCACCATCGTGCGCAGCGTCGGGTTCGCTTCGACGTCGCCGCCACCCGAACGCGCCGCGACCTCGATCTGGCGGGCCAGCCGGGCGAAGAGCTTGCCCCGCGCCGCGTCAGTGGCGCCCTTGGCGTGCTTGATCGAGTGCCACTTCGAATGGCCGCTCATGGAACCTCCTGGAGGAAACGTTGGTGGAGTCGCAGGTCACCCGACAGCTCGGGGTGAAACGTCGCAGCCCAGAGCCGCCCCGACCGGACGAACACTGGACGCCCGTCGTAGCGGGCCAGCACCTCGACGCCCGCGCCCACGTCGAGGATCGCCGGCGCACGGATGAACACCCCGGGGAACGGACTCGGCCCGAGCGAAACGATGGGGATCGCCGCTTCGAAGGACTGGCCCTGCGAGCCGTACGCGTTGCGCTGCACCCGCACGTCGAGCGCGTCGAGCCCGACATCATCACCACGATCCAGGACGTCGCCCGCCACGAGGATCAGGCCCGCGCAGGTGGCAAGCGTCGGGAGGCCGTCCCGGATGCGGTCGCAGACCGGCTCGAGCAGACCCGACGACACGAGGAGCTTCCCGATGACCGTCGACTCGCCGCCAGGGAGGACAAGGCTGTCGCACCCGACGAGGTCGTCGGGGACCCGAACCTCGATCGCCTCCGTGTCCAGGCCGTCGAGGACTTCACGGTGCTCACGGAACGCGCCCTGGAGCGCGAGGACGCCGACTTTCACTGGCAAGCCTTCACTGGCTGGCCTTCACTGGCGCCTAGCGCGGTCCGCCCGCACCTGGAGGCCTCCGCACGGTGCTACCAACCCCGTTCGGAGAGCTTCACGTCGAGAGCGTCGATCTCGATACCCGGCATGGCCGCGCCGAGGCCGGTCGACACCTTGGCGACGATCGAGGCGTCGCGGAAGTGCGTCGTCGCCTCGACGATCGCCTTCGCACGGACCTCGGGATCGGCGCTCTTGAAGATGCCACTCCCGACGAACACAGCCTGCGCACCGAGCTGCAGGACGAGCGACGCGTCGGCCGGCGTGGCGATCCCACCGGCGCAGAAGAGCGGGACCGGCAGCTCGCCGCGTTCTGCGACCTCCTGGACCAGCTCGACCGGGGCGCGGAGCTCCTTCGCCCAGGCGAACAGCTCGGCGTCGTCGGCGACGGTGAGGCGGCGGATGTCACCCAGGATCGAGCGCAGATGGCGCACCGCTTCGACGATGTTCCCGGTGCCCGCCTCGCCCTTCGAGCGGATCATGCACGCACCCTCGGAGATACGCCGCAGCGCCTCGCCCAGGTTCGTCGCGCCGCACACGAACGGCACCGTGAACGTCCACTTGTCGACGTGGTGCGCCTCGTCGGCCGGGGTCAGCACCTCGCTCTCGTCGATGAAATCGACGCCGAGCGACTCGAGGATCTGCGCCTCCGCGAAATGCCCGATGCGGCACTTCGCCATCACCGGGATCGTGACGGTCTCGCGGATGCCGATGATCATCGCCGGGTCGCTCATCCGTGCGACGCCACCGTCGCGCCGGATGTCGGCGGGGACCCGCTCGAGCGCCATCACCGCGACCGCACCGGCATCTTCGGCAATGCGTGCCTGCTCCGGGGTGACGACGTCCATGATCACCCCGCCCCGCAACATCTCGGCGAGGCCGCGCTTGACGCGTGCCGTGCCGGTGACGGGAACCGGGGACTGCGCGTCAGCCATGCGTCCAGTGTACCGAGCGATGCCGCGCGTCTCTCAGCCGTTCCCGATCAGGCAGCCGTTCCCGATCAGGGCTTCGACGAGCCCGCCTTCTTCGGCTTGGTCGTCGGGGTGGGGGCAACCGTCGTCGGCGGGAGCGTGACCGGCGGCGGGCCGGGCACGAGGTCGACCGCCTGTCCGGCCGGGAACAGCTCGACCCAGGTCCGTCCCGGCGTCAGCAGGATCGGCGCACCGGCAGCATCGGTGTACACGGGCGGGGCGCCGGGGTACACCCGCGACCACATGCCCTTGATCAGCTGGCCGTTCGAGAACACCCAAACCTCGCCCGTGCCGAAGAGGCTGCCTTCCCCGAAGCCCGCGTACGGCG
>JANOWV010000157.1:0-2559 GCA_031418075.1 Actinomycetes bacterium | reverse complement strand
TGCGCGCGCTCGGCTACAAGGGATTCGCAAGCTTCGCCCAGGGGTCGTCGGCTCCCGAGCACTCGTATATGAAGATGGCGACCTCCGAGCTCGGCAAGGCGACCTACGAGCTGGGGATGGAGCTCCAGGGTGCGTACGGCGTGGTGCGCGATCCGGAGCGGGGCGAGGAGCAGGGTCGCTGGGTCGACATGTTCCTGCTCAGCTTCGCGAACACTGTCGCCGGCGGATCATCGGAGATCCAACGCAACATCATCGCCCAACGCGTCTTGGGACTTCCACGATCGTGAACTTCTCGTTGAGCGACGACCAGGAGCTTCTGCGCGACACCGCGCGGACGATGCTGGCCAAGGAGTGCCCGACCACACTCCTGCGCGCGCACATCGAAGACCCCGCCGCGGCCGATCCCCTCTGGGAGCGACTCCGCGACTTCGCGCCGCTCGGCGACGGTCCGTGCGCCGACCTGTGCCTGTTCCTCCAAGAGCTCGGCTACGTCGCGGCGCCGGGAGTGTTCTTCCCGACCGTCGCCCTCGCTGCACCTCTCCTCACCGCGGTCGGCGACGACCGCGCCGCGTCGGTGCTCGAAGGTGCCGCGACCGCGACGGTGGCGTTGGCCGGTGCCGACGGCGTGTGGCGACCGAACGCCGACCCGGTCAAGACCTTCGTCCCCGAGCCCGACCGCGTCGACTGGATCGTGGTCGTCGACGGTGCCGCTGGAGCCTCGGGCGGCACCGATCTGCGGGTCGTGGCGCCGGCCGATGCCGAGCTCCGATCCGTTGGCACACTCGACTTCTCCCGCAGGATGTTCGAAGTGCGCGCGTCCGGCGGTGACCCCGTCGGGCTCGACGCCGCCGCCGTCGACACCGTGCTCGTGCGCGCCACCGTGGCTGCTGCCGCCGAGCTCGTAGGAACCGCTCGCCGCTCCTTCGACATGTCTCTCGCCTACGCCAAGGAGCGGATCCAGTTCGACGTGCCGATCGGTTCGTTCCAGGCGATCCAACACAAGCTGGCCGACTGCTCGCTCGGTGTGGAACGGGCGATCGCAGCGGTGCACTACGCCGCATTGGCCGTCGACGCCGGCGACGATGACCGGTTCCGGGCCGCGCACGTGGCGAAAGCAGCCGCGGGGAACGCCGCCACGCGGGCCGCCAAGGATGCACAGCAAGTTCACGGCGGCATCGGATACACGTGGGAGCACGATCTCCACCTGTTCACGCGGCACGCGTACGGTTCCGAGCACTGGCTCGGCACCACGGCCTGGCACCACGATCGCCTCGCCGAGCTCCTCTTCGACTGAGAACACCCACCCCCCTGGCACGATTCCCGGCTTCTCGGCACGTTCAACGTTGCAGAGCAACAACCAGCGTGCCGAGAACGGAGTTGGCCTCGCGGATGGGTCAGATGATGCGGCTGGCGCGGCCTTCCCAGTGGGGCTCGCGCAGGACGCGCTTGAGCACCTTGCCATTGGGCTGCCGAGGAAGCTCGTCGACGAGCTCGAAGCTCTTCGGGACCTTGTAGTCGGCGAGGTGCTCCCGGCAGTGCGCGGCGAGCGCGTCATCGGGCACGGTGGCCCGCACCTCGACGACCGCATGGAGCCGTTCGCCGAGGCGTTCGTCGGGGATACCGAAGACCGCGCAGTCGACGACTTCGGGATGCGTGTGCAGCACCTCCTCGATCTCGCGCGGGTACACGTTCACACCCCCGCTGATCACGAGGTCCGCCACACGATCGGTGAGGAAGAGGTAGCCGTCAGCGTCGAGGTGTCCGACGTCGCCAACGGTGAACGCGTCGTCGGTCCACGCCTCGGCGGTCTTGTCGGGATCGTCGTGGTACTGGAACCTCATGCCGCCGGGAGGTCGGACGTAGATCATCCCGGTCTCGTCCGTGGCGAGTGCGGTGTGCGCTTCGTCGAGGATCCGGATCTCGACGCCGGGCCACGGCGTACCGACGCTGCCGGGACGGTCGAGCCATTCGGCCATCGAGATGCGGGTCGCTCCGCCTTCGCTCATCCCGTAGAGCTCGGCGATCTCGCACGGGGCGAGCGCGCCGATGATCCGGTGCTTCACGTCGATCGGGCACGGGGCCCCGGCGTGCACGATGATCCGCAGCGTCGAGTGGTCGAACGACGCGCGTTCGGCCCCCGGGACCTCCAGGATCCGGATGAAGTGCGACGGCACCATGAAGCTGCACGTCACTCCATGCCGGGCGACGAGGCGCAGCCACTCCGCCCCGTCGAACAAGGGCAGGATCACCATCGGCGCGCCCACGTACAGCGCTGCCATCGCCCAGCCGCCGGGACCGCCGTGATAGGCGGGACCGGACAGGATGTAGCGGTCGGCCAACGTCCAACCCCAGAGCGCGACCTGACCCTCCATGCTGCGCGCCGCCGCGTCGGGGTCGGAGATCCCGTGAACGACGCCCTTGGGGCGGCCGGTCGTCCCCGACGTGTAGAAGATCGGTGACGCGAGTCCGCTGACCACCGTGTCGACCGACGCATCCGTCTCGGCGAGCGCCCGCTCGTAGTCCTGGGCCGGGTCGGCGGTTCCACCGACGACGAGCAAC
>JANOWV010000156.1:0-2063 GCA_031418075.1 Actinomycetes bacterium | reverse complement strand
TCGGGTCGGGCACGGGGATCAAGTAGTAATCGTCAGCCATGCCCAGTCGCTAACCACCCGCAACCGGAAAAACACCAATCGGCCGACCCCCCCCCCCCCCCCCCCGCTTTGGCGTCGCTCAAGGTGTCCTGGTGACGGGTTCCCGACGCCAAAGCGCTTGGGGTTCTCCTGGACGCCCGCTACCGGAAGTGTGGGATGACCTTCTCGCCCCAGAGTCGGATCGTCTCCATGCAGTCGGCCTGGGAGACGGTGCCCATCTGGATGAGCGCCATGATCTCGTCGGCGCCGGCGTCGCGCAGGCGCTCCACGTAGGCGATCGCGTCGCGCCAGTCGCCGTACGCGTGCTCGACGACGTTGAACGTCGCCGTCGAATTGGGTCGTACCGGGATCTCCATCTCGTGGAGCTTCGCGACCATCCGCTCCTTCGACTCGTCGATCGCTGCCATCTGGTCGGTGTCATCGGCCCCGGCCGACGGCTCAGGCCCACTGCCGTACCAGTGTGAGATCGCCTCCGCGAAGAATCGCTGCCCCCGCACCCCGACCTGGAGCGCACGCTCCGCATCGTCGAGCACGATCGTCGGACAGAGCGCGGCGAAGTGGTCGTTCACCTGCGACGACACGAACCGCTTCCTGGTGCGCTTGGCGATCGTGTCGTCGTAGATCCGGTGCAGGTCGGCAACGTCGTCGGGCCCCGCGAAGCCCAGCACGAGCGCACCGATCCCGTACTCCGCCGCGAGCGCGACGGTGTCGCGCTTGGTGCACGCGAGGAAGAGCGGCGGATGCGGCATCTGGACGGGCCGGGGCAGGATCGGATGGTCATCGATCTGGAGCAGGTCGCCGTGCCAATGGAACCCCTCACCATCCTCGCCGCGCCACATCACGCCGATCATGCGCAGTGCCTCTTCGACTTCGGCGTAGGTGCGGTCGGGGTCGACGCCCATCGCCGACATCTCCTGGAGCGTGGCCCCCCGCCCCGCGCCGAGGTCGAGGCGCCCACCGGAGAGCACGTCGAGCATCGCGGCTCGCTCGGCGACCCGGATCGGGTGGTTGTAGTTGAACGGCATGCACACCACGCCGTGTCCGATGCGGATGCGCGACGTCTTGGCGGCAACCCAGGTGAGGAACACCTCGGGTGCGCTCATGTGCGCGTACCACTTCAACGAGTGGTGCTCGACGGCCCAGATGCGGTCGAAGCCCATCTCCTCGGCGTAGACCGCCTGCTCGACGCAGTCGGCGATCACCTGCCGCTCGTTCGCCGGGCTGGCGTCGGCCATCTGCGCTTCGAAGATCATCGAGAACTGCATCCGGCGAGTCTTACCGGATCAGCCGGGACGCGAACGACCGGGCGGCGGACCCGTTGTTGGATCCGCCGCCCGAATCGTGCTGCTCGACCGACGCTTCGCCGGTCGGTCTGGCGCTACTTCTGGGGCTCGCCGACGGCCACTTCCTTGGAAGTGCGGAACGCGTGGGCGAATCCGGCGATCGAGAGCAGGAACAGCAGGGCGGCGACGATGTAGCTCACCGTTGCCACCTGGGCGCCCTTGTCACCGAACACGCTGAACCCGTACGAGGTGAGCAGCAACCCTCGGAGCGTCTCACCCTTGAAGAGCGTGTCGCGCTGGCCGGTGATCGCCGCAAGGTCGGCCTGCAGCGCAGGCAGTTCGGCGGAGCCCGCAGCAGTGGCCTCCTCGACCTTGGCCTGCAGCTCGCGCTGAGGTGTCCCGAGGTCGGCGTACGTCTTGCCGTCGGCCACCTCGGTGACGTGCAGCCCGATGTACTCGTTCGCGTAGCACTCCGCCTGCTTGCCGGTGGTGAGCGGCTTGCCGCCATTCTCGACGAGGCAAACTGCCTTCTTCTCTTCCGGCTTCAGGAAATCGACCGGCGTGAAGGAGATGTTCTGCTCGCTGAGCTGGTCCTTCACGTAGTTCTTGGCGAAGTTCGCATTGCTCGTCTTGACGATCCCGAGCACTAGCAGGAGCGCCGCGAGGGCCATCCCTCCGATGCTGAACAGGATGTCGAGCGTCCGACGTTGCATGGGGCTGCTCCTCGTTATTGGCATCAGG
>JANOWV010000155.1:0-5113 GCA_031418075.1 Actinomycetes bacterium | reverse complement strand
GTCTTCACGCCGGGAGCCGGGATGAACACGCACGACGCCGTGGCGCCGGTCGCCTCGACCGCGTCCTTCACCGAAGCGAAGATCGGGATCCCCTCGACGTCGGTGCCGGCCTTCTTCGGGTTGGTCCCGGCCACGACCTGGGTGCCGTACTCCTTGTTCAGGAGCCCGTAGAACCGGCCCTGCGAGCCCGTGAGCCCCTGGTACACGACCTTGGTGGTCTCGTCGACGAAGATCGACACGGTTATTTCCCTCCCCGGGACTTGGCGATCTCGACGACCGTGTTCGCGGCTTCGCGCATGGTCGGTTCCAGTTGGAGCTGGTCGGTGAGGTGCGGTTCGAGGATCGCCCGCCCCTCGTCGGCGTTGGTGCCGTCGAGGCGGATGACGATCGGGGCATCGATGGCGACTCGTTCGAGCGCCTGCACGATCCCGTTCGCGACCTCTTCGCCCTTGGTGATCCCACCGAAGATGTTGATGAAGATCGCCTTGACCTTCGGGTCGTTGTTGATGACCTCGAGCGCGCCGGCCATCACGTCGGCATTGGCGCCGCCCCCGATGTCGAGGAAGTTGGCGGGCTTCCCTCCGACCTGGCTCACGATGTCGACGGTGCTCATGGCGAGCCCGGCGCCGTTGGCGATGATCCCGACGTACCCCTCGAGGCCGACGTACTGGAGGCCCTTCTCGTGCGCGGCCACCTCCCGGTCGTCGCGCACCTGCGTGGCGTCGTACGCCTCATAGTCGGGGTGGCGGAAGATCGAGTTGTCGTCGAGCGTGACCTTCGCATCGAGCACGTGCACCCGACCGTCCGGCGTGAGGATCAGGGGGTTGATCTCCACGAGGTCGGCGTCGGCATCGACATAGCAACGCCACAGCTTGGTGAGGACGTCGACGGCCCCCTCGGTCGCTTCGGGGTCGAGCTTCGCGGCGGCGACCCACTCGCGGCACTGGGCTTCGGTGAGCCCGTCGACCGGGTCGACGTGGATCTTGGCGATCGCGTCGGGGTTCTCCTCGGCGACCTGCTCGATCTCGACGCCACCTTCGGCCGACAGCATCCCGAGGTGCAGCTTCGCCGAGCGGTCCAACGTGAACGAGGCGTAGTACTCGCTGGCGATGTCGCTGGCGTTCTCGATCCAGACGATCTCGACGGTGTGGCCCTTGATGTCCATGCCGAGGATGTCGGTGGCGTACTTGCGGCACTCGTCGGCATCGGCGGCGAGCTTGATGCCCCCGGCCTTGCCGCGCCCACCGACCTGCACCTGCGCCTTCACGACGACCGGGTAGCCCACCTCGTCGGCTGCGGCCACGGCCGCGTCGACGGTGTCGACTGCCTCGCCCGCCGACACCGGCATCCCGTACTGCGCGAACAGCTGCTTGCCCTGGTACTCGTACAGATCCACGTTTCCGCTCCTGCCTGACGGCGGGCCGCTCGGGCCCCGCTCGTGCGCCGCAGGGTACCTGCGCCGCTCACACTCGCTTGGCTTCCGCTCCTGCTTGACCGCTGCGGCGCAGAGGGTACCTGCGCCGTTCCCACTGGCTCGGCTCGGCTCAGCCGGACACGCGTGACTCCCGCTCGTCGAGTGCCGACTCGAGCCACGTCGTGATCTCGGCGAGCGGTGCGCCCGGGGTGAAGATGCGCCCCACGCCCAGCGCTGCGAGCTCCTTGACGTCCTCGGGAGGGACGATCCCACCCCCGAAGACCAGCACGTCGGACCGGCCCCGTGCCGCGAGCTCCTCCACCATCTTCGGGATGAGGGTCATGTGGGCGCCCGACAGCACGGACAGCCCGACCGCGTCGGCATCCTCCTGGAGGGTCGTCTCGGCGATCTGCACGGGCGTCTGGAAGAGCCCGGTGTAGACGACCTCGAACCCGGCGTCGCGCAACGCCCGGGCGATCACCTTGACTCCACGGTCGTGGCCGTCGAGCCCGGGCTTCGCGACGACCACGCGGTAGCGCCGCTGCATCGTCGTCCGCCTCCCCCTGGTCGCTGTGGCCTGGCCTTGCGCCCCACGGTACCGAAGGATTCCTGGGGGGAGCGAGGCGGAGCGCATACGGGCACCACGGCCACCCGACTCGGGGCGGACCCGGTTCCTGGGCGAGAATGCCCTCGTGCCCGCCGCCCCCGACGACCGCCGGATCCTCGTGTTCGCCGGAGCCTTCGTCGTGCTCGCAGGCCTCGCCATCGCGACGCTGCTCTTCCTCGCGACCGGTGGCGCCGACAAGTCCCCCAAGGAGACCGGTCCCATCTTCATCGGGCTGAAGCCCGAGCTCACCTCGCGGACCAAGGAGGGCGGACCGAGCTACATCGCGAGTCCGTTCGGCGAGCACGGCTTCTGGCTGGACCTCGAGGACGAACACCTCGTCGCGCTCGACATCGTCCGCCCCGGGACGCGCGCGTGCATCGTGAAGTGGAAGGCAACCAAGGACACCTACATCGCCTGCAACGGAGATCGCCTCGCGTCGACGGACCTCGCACGCTTCGCCGTGACGGTCGGTAAGCCTGCCCCCGACGAGCCGGCCAACGCGGTGTTCGTCGACCTGCGTCGGCGCGATCCGGCGCCCGGCGCGTCGGGCTAGGACCGCAGCCGCTCAGCCGATCTTCTCGAGCGGCGCCCAGGCGAGCAGCAGGCGCTTCTCGCCGACGTCGCGGAAGTTCACGATCACCTCGGCCTTGTCGCCACTGCCCTCCATGTCGAGGATCACGCCCTCGCCGAACTTGTCGTGGCGCACGTCGTCACCGATCTTCAGCCCGACGTGCTCGGCGCCCCGCGCGCCGGGAGCCTCCCCACCGCGCCGCACGGCGGCGTCCACCACGGCGTCCCGATGTGCCGCCGGGTTCGAGGTCAGCCGACCGATCCCGCCACTCGCACCGGCCCGGCTGCCGCCGATCACCTTCTCTCCGATCGAGTGGACCAGCTCCTCGGGGATCTCGGCCAGGAAACGGCTGGGCGGGTAGTAGTCGGTGGAACCGAAGAGCGTGCGGCTCCACGCATGGCACAGGTACAGGCGCTCGCGCGCCCTGGTGATGCCGACGTAGCAGAGGCGGCGTTCCTCTTCGAGCTCCTCGGGATCCCCGAGCGAGCGAACATGCGGGAACACACCGTCCTCCATGCCCGCCATGAACACGACGGGGTACTCCAACCCCTTGGCCGTGTGGAGCGTCATGAGCGTGACGGTGCTCTCCTCCTCGCCGTCGGCCGCATCCATGTCGGTGACGAGCGAGATGGCTTCGAGGAACGCCTGGACCCGGGCGAGGCCGGTGGGGATCGCGACGGACTCGGCCGCGTCGGCGGCTTCCCCGAGTGCGGTGCCGACGCCGGCGATCGCCGGGAGGCCAGACGTGTCGCCCTTGTCGAGCGCCTCGTCGAACTCGCGACACACGCCGACGAGCTCGGCGAGGTTCTCGATCCGGCCCTGCGACTCGATCGATCGCTCCGCCTCGAGGTCGGCGACGTAGCCGGTGAGCTCCAGCACCTTCTGGAGCGTCCCGCCGACACCGTCGGCGGTGAAACCCTCGAACGCGACCATGAGCTCGAGCAGGTCACGGATCCCGCCGAGCGCCTTGCCACTGACACCGGCGGCCGCCGCCTCGCGGAGCGCGTCGCGGAACGTGAGGTGCGCGCCCTGTCCGTAGGCCTCGACCTTGGCGACCGACGTGTCGCCCACCCCGCGCTTCGGCGTGTTGACGATGCGCTTCCAGCTCACCTCGTCGTCGGGGTTCACCAGCGCGCGGAGATACGACAGCGCGTCCTTCACTTCGCGCCGGTCATAGAACTTCGTGCCGCCCACCACGCGGTACGGGATCCCCGTCCGCACCAACGACTCCTCGATCACGCGGCTCTGCGCGTTGGTCCGGTAGAAGACCGCGATGTCGCGAAATCGCTGACCCTCCATGTCGGTGAGCCGTGTGACCTCGTGGGTGATGAACGCGGCCTCGTCGCGTTCGTCCTCGGCCTGGTAGCGTGTGAGCAGCTCGCCCGCGACTTCCTCGGTCCACAGGTGCTTGGGCTTGCGGGCCGCGTTGTTGGCGATGACGGCGTTCGCAGCATCGAGGATCCGCTGAGTGGAGCGGTAGTTCTGGTCCATCACGATGACCGACGCTTCGGGGAACACTTCCTCGAAGCGCAGCAAGTTGCGGTAGTCCGCCCCGCGGAAGCGGTACACGCTCTGATCCTGGTCGCCCACTGCGGTCACGTTGCGATGGCCCTCGCTGAGCATGCGCACCATCTCCCACTGGGCGAGGTTGGTGTCCTGGAACTCGTCGACGAGCAGGTAGCGGAACCGGTGCTGCCAGCGGGCGAGCGCGTCTGGGTGCTCACGGAACAGCTTCACGACCAGACCGAGCAGGTCGTCGAAGTCGACCGCGGACGCGTCGAGCAGCCGCTTCTGGTACTCGGCGTACACGTCGGCGACGCGCCGCTCGGGGGGTGATGCCGCGCGCTCGAGTGCCTGCGCCGGGGTGATCAGCTCGTTCTTCATCGCCGAGATGCGCGCGTGGAGCTGGCGGGGTGGGAAGCGCTTCGGGTCGAGGTTGAGGTCACGACGCACGTAGTCGGTGAGGCGAACGGCGTCGGACTGGTCGTAGATCGAGAACTGCGGCCGCAGACCGAGGCGGGGCGCCTCACGGCGCAGGATGCGCGCGCACGCCGAGTGGAAGGTGCTCACCCACATGCGTTGCGCGACCGGGCCGACGAGCTCGCTGACCCGCTCCTTCATCTCGCCCGCGGCCTTGTTCGTGAACGTGATCGCGAGCAACCCGAAGGGCGACACCCGGCGCGACGCGATCAGGAACGCGATGCGGTGGGTGAGGACGCGCGTCTTGCCCGAGCCGGCGCCGGCGACGATCAGCACGGGGCCGTCGGGCGCGGTGGCGGCCTCGCGTTGGACCGGGTTCAGCCCCGCGAGCAGCGCATCGAGCTGCGCCTGGTCGATGCCGCGGTGCTCGGGGGAGGGCGGGCCAGCGTCGTCGTCGAGGGGAGGCGGTTCGCCGAGCGGAGCAGGTGCTTCGACGAACGGTTCGGCCATGGTCAGGCCATCGTAGGCGGCGCCGTCCACGCGACCGTACAGGTGTTCGGTCACGTCGGACCGCGCCCCCCTCACCGTTTTGGCGTCGGGG
>JANOWV010000154.1:0-18378 GCA_031418075.1 Actinomycetes bacterium | reverse complement strand
CGCGGGCGATGCCGACCTCGACCTCGACCTCACGCACCTCGGCGAGGCCATCGAGCACCTCGCACGCTTCAAGCACCCGCGCCACATCGTGCGGGTCGACACGATCCCGCGAGGCCCGAACGGCAAAGCCGACTACAAGTGGGCCCGCGCCACCGCGGTCGAGCAGGTTCCCCAATCCTGACCCCCAATCCTGACTGGGGCGCGTGACAGCCCCGCACCGCGGCCGGTGACCGGCGCGGGCGGGGCTGTGGACGCAGTCTGACTACTTGCCGACCTTCGCCAGCACGTCGCGGCTGGTGAGGATCAGGAGGTCTTCGCCATCGACGGCGATCTCGGTGCCGCCGTACTTGGAGTAGACGACGGTGTCGCCCACGGCGACATCCATCGGGACGACCTCGCCGGTGTTCTCGGCGCGGCGGCCGGGACCCACTGCCAGGACCTCGCCCTGCTGGGGCTTCTCCTTGGCGGTGTCGGGGATGACGAGCCCGCTCACGGTGGTCTCTTCGGGCTCGTTGGAGCGGACGACGATGCGGTCGTCCAACGGCTGGAGCTTCATTCGAGCGCCTCCTGCGGCGTGTAGGGCATTTCCGGTCGTTGGCACTCGATGGGGGTGAGTGCTAACGCCCACGATACAGGCGCGCACCCGAGCCCGGCAAGCGGGGCCCGCGCCCGCCCCTGGCCCTCAGGACGAGCCAGCCCTCAGGACGAGGTGGGGAAGGCCAGGGCGGGGTCGACGCCGGAGTCGAGGGGGGTCGGACCGTCGGACCGGAGCCTCCACCAGGCAGCCGCAGCGATCATGGCGGCGTTGTCGGTGCAGAGGTCCATCGGGGGCAGGAACGCCCGGCGATCCGTCGCCTGAGCCCGCTCCTCGACCCGGGCCCGGAGCAGCGAGTTCGCCGCCACCCCCCCGCCGATCACGAGGGTGCGGGCCCCCGCATCGTCGGCCGCCCGCTCGAGCTTGTGGACGAGCTGGTCGACGGCCGCGGCCTGGAACGATGCCGCCACGTCGGCGACCTCAGCGTCGGGGTTCGCCCGCACGTGGAGGACGACCGCCGTCTTCAGGCCCGAGAACGAGAAGTCCGCCTCGCCAGCCATGGCTCGCGGGAACGCGATCGCCGCGGGATCACCTTCCCGTGCGATCCGGTCGATCGCCGGACCGCCGGGGTACCCGAGCCCGAGGAAGCGCGCGACCTTGTCGAAGGCCTCCCCGGCGGCATCGTCGACGGTCTGACCGATCAGCCGGTACCGGCCATGGCCCTCGACGACCACGGTCATGGTGTGGCCGCCGGACACGATCAGGACCGCGAGTGGTGGAGTGAGGTCGGGATCTTCGAGCCACGCTGCGTAAAGATGCGCCTCGAGGTGGTTCACGCCGACGTAAGGCTTGCCGGTCACGAGCGCGAGCGCCTTCGCCGCGCTCACGCCGACGAGGAGCGCGCCGGTGAGCCCCGGCCCTCGGCAGGCGGCGACCGCGTCGATGTCGGCAAGGTCCACGCCTGCTTCTCCGAGCGCGTCCGCGAAGACCGGACCGATGAGCTCGACGTGCGCGCGACTCGCGATCTCGGGGACCACCCCGCCGAACCGGGCGTGGAGATCGACCTGGCTCGACACGACCGACGACCGCACGACTCGTCCGTCGTCGACGACGGCCGCCGCGGTCTCGTCGCATGAGGTCTCGAGCCCGAGGATCGTCGTGGTCACGATCCTCCTCCTTCCGGGACCACGGTCGATCCCGTGATCTCTGCCTCGATCCGCGCGAGTCGGCTCGCGTACTTCTCGGCATCGATGTCGTGCACCCACATCACGAGTGCGTCCTCGTTGGTCTCCGGGTAGTAGCCCTTCCGCACGCCGACCGGCGCGAACCCGAACCGCCGATACAGGCCCTGCGCGGCATCGTTCGCGACCCGGACCTCCAGCGTGAGGTTGCGAGCGCCGCGCGTCAGTGCGGCGCGGGTGAGCGCCAGCAGCATCCGAGTGCCGACCTGCGAGCGATGCCACTCCGGATCGACAGCGAGCGTGGTGACGTGACCGTCCTCGGCCACGAGCATCATCCCGCCGTACCCCACCAGCTTCCGGCCGACTCGCGCGACGAGGTAGATGCGCGACGACGGCATCGCCAGCTCCGAGAGGAACAGGTTCTGGCTCCATGGCCGGGGGTACACCTGCTCTTCGATGCGCAGCACGGAGCGCACGTGGCGCCGCAGCATCGGCGTGATCTCGACGGTGAGCGGCGGGCTGATCGTCATCGGGCTGGCCTCATCGGGGCACGTTCCAGCTCAGCTCGGCATCGCTCTCCCGGAGGTAGAGCGGCACGACGTCCCACGGCGGGGAGAACTCCTCGCGCTCGACCCGTGCGGCCGCGAGCGCGACCAGCGCGGCAACGCTCGGCGACTCGAACTCCGGACCGGCGAGCTCCGCATGTTCGAGCGATGCGAACAGCTCAGGGGCCGTCGCGATGCCATCACCGACGAGCAGCACCTCCTGCCCGTGCGCCTCGAGGTCCACCACCAGCTCGGCGGGTGCTGCCACCGCGTACTCGGTGATCCGCTGGATCCCGCCGGGGACCGAGCGGTACGAGGCATGGAACACCTCGCGGCGGCGCGCGTCGATCGTCGCGACAACCACCCGACTCGTGTGCCGGACGGGGTACGCGACGAGATCGAGACTTGCGACCGGGACGACCGGGATCCGCAGCGCCTGGGCCAGGGTCTTGGCCGTGGTGACACCCACGCGCAGCCCCGTGAACATTCCCGGGCCGATCCCGACGGCGATGGCGGCCAGATGGTCGAGTCCGATCCCGGTCGACTCCACCAGGGATGCGATCGCCGGCGCCAGCTGCTCGGCGTGGCGTCGCCCGCCCACGAGGCGGATCTCACCCTTCACCGAGTGGCCCTCACCGATCGCGACCGCGACCTGCGCCGTCGACGTGTCGATCGCGAGCAGGTGCATCAGCCGGTCACGATCCCGTCGGTGTCGTGCGCGGCTGCCCGCAACGCCGACTCGAGCTCGTCGGCGCGCGCCCGCCAGCCATCACCGCACACCTCGAACCGCACCGATCGGTCGTCGTCGGCACCACCTGCGCGATCAAGCGCGATCTCGAGCCGATCGGCCGGGAACGCCGACGATGCGGCGTCGCCCCATTCCACCACCGTCACCGCGTCGTCGCGCTCCTCGAGTGCCAGGTCGACGACCTCCTGGACCCGGTCGAGGCGGTACACGTCGACGTGCACGAGCGGGATCACCGCGTCGTACTCGCGGGCGATCGTGAAGGTCGGGCTCACCACGGTCTCATCGACGCCCAGACCTTCGCCGATCCCTTTCGCGAGCTCCGTCTTCCCCGCACCGAGCTCCCCTGCGAGCAGCACGAGATCCCCCGCACGCAGCAGAGGAGCACATGCCCGCCCCACCGCACGGGTCGCGGCGGCGGAGTGCGTCACCACCGTGATCCCACTCACGGCCGGTCCGACCGGGCCTGCGCGACCGCGCGCTTGATGACCACGAAGTCGGCTCGGGCCTGGGCGAGGGCGGGGCCGCCGCCGCGCAGGACCGCCGACGGGTGCAGGGTCGGGAGCACCACGCTGTCGCCGCGCCGGAACGGGAACGACCGCCCGCGGAGCTTGGTGATCCCCTCCTTGGTGTCGAGCAGCAGCTTCGTAGCGAAGTTCCCGAGCGTGACCACGACGGCAGGACGGAGGAGGTCGAGCTGGGCTTCGAGATACGGACGGCACGCGCCGATCTCGGCCGGCAGCGGATCGCGGTTCCCGGGCGGGCGGCACTTCACGACGTTCGCGATGTACACGTCGTCGCGGGTCAACCCGATGCCTTCGATGAGTCGGGTGAGGAGCTGGCCCGAGCGCCCGACGAACGGGATCCCCTGCTTGTCCTCCTCCGCGCCGGGACCCTCGCCGACGAAGACGAGGTCCGCCGCGCGGTCGCCGGCGCCGAACACCACCTGAGTGCGACCGACGGCCAGCGCGCACTTCTTGCACGCGCACGCATCGCGTTCCAGGTCCTCCCACGAGGACCACGTCTGCGTCGGCTCGAGCAGGCTCATGCTGGCGCGCTCATCCGCCGACCGCCGCACGGATCGCCCGGGCCACCACAGCTGACGCGACGACGCGCAGGCGATCGAGCTGGGCATCGACAAGGCCGCTGGCCAGCGCGATCGCGACGTCGCCGTCGAAGCGGGTGTGTGACGGGCGGATGGCATGCGCGAGGCCGAGGTGCCCGCTCTGGGCCAGCAGCGCGCACTCGACCTTCGAGCACCGGGCGTCGGTCGCGAGGACGACCAGCGTCGTGGCCTCGCCTCCGATCAAGGGCTCGGTCTCGGGGAACGGCTCGACGTCGGGCGCCGCGGTCGACGCCGCCAGCGGTCGGCCCTGCTCGTCGATGACGTCGCCCACCGCGTTGACGACCACCACCGCACCGATCGTCGCTTCGCCACAGCGGGCGACGGCGGCTCCGAGGCCGCCGGGAACACCGTCATCGGGCCCTCGCCACGTTCCCACCGTGGCGCCCCGCCCGGCGCCGATGCGCCCGCACGCGGGTTCGCCGCCGGCGAGGAAGTCGACGCCGGTGGAGGCAGCCTCCACCGCGTTGCGTCCTTCGTCCGCGCCGGGACGTGCTCCGCCCGACGCCACCAGGTCATAGATCGCCGCCGTCGGCACGATCGGCACCCGACCACCGCGTGTCTCGACGCCGCGGTCGTGCTCCGCGAGCCAGGTCATCACCCCGTCGGCCGTGGCGAGGCCGAACGCCGAGCCGCCCGTGAGCACGACAGCATCGACGTGCTCGATGGTCCTGGTCGGCTCGAGCAGAGCGAGCTCGCGGCTCGCGGGCGCACCACCACGTACCTCGCCGGCCCCGACGGTCTCGGGCGGGCACAGGACGACGGTCACGCCGGTCGCGGCACCGGTCCAGTGGCCGATGCGGAATCCGGCGACCGGCTCGGTGCTCACCCGACCGCGTCGAGGGCATCGACCGGGAGCCCGACGTCGCGTGCGAAGTCGAACAGCAGGCGGTGCAGCTCGTCGGTGCGTTCCAGCATGAGCATGTGGCCGCCCCGTTCGAGCAGCTCGAGGCGGGCCCCGGGGATATGGCGAGCCAGGCGGCGGGCCTCGACCGGGGGCGTGAGCAGATCTGCGGTCCCGCCCACCACAACGGTCGGGATCGTGAGGTGCGCCAGCTCCGCGGTGAGATCGAGGCCCATGAGCGGCAGGATCGCGCCGCGGCTGCTGTCCGGCGCGCATTCGGAGAGCATCTGACGGGTGAGCTCCACGTGGCTGGCGAGCGGGTCGCGCCCGAACCCGAGGCGAGCGATGAACGTGCCGAGATCGGGGCGAGCGGCAAGGGACGCCAGGTCGAGCCACCCCGACGCCCGTCCGACCAATCCCGTGCCGCGACTGAACGCGGCCAGCGGCGTCCGGGCGAACGTCGAGAGGAGCACCAGGCCGCGCACCCGATCCTGGGCGTGCGTCGCATGGTGCAGTGCGTACGCCTGCGCGGCGACACCTCCCATCGAGTGACCGACGAGGACCACGTCGTGCAGGTCGAGCTCGTCGATCACAGTTCTGATGTCGGTGGCGAGGTTCTCGATCGAGTGCCCGGTCGATCCAGCGACCGACGCGCCATGGCCCCGGTGGTCGTAGGCGACGACGCGGACGCCGTGCTCGGGCAGCTCGTCGAACTGTTTGACCCATGTCCGCGCACTGATGCTGACGCCGTGCGAGAAGAGGAATGTGGGTCCGGTACCGCGGCAGTAGGTGGAGAGCTCGCCTCCGTCGTGTGCCTCGAGCACGCGGGCCTCATCGACGCGCAGCGGTCCGAGTCGGCCTGCGTCGGGATCGGGTCGGTGTCGGAGATTGCGTGACACCGCGCGTTGCGCGCCGTACGCGGCACCGGCTGCACCGACAGCGACGCCGGCTGCGACCCCTAGCCCCTTGAGCGCAGACTTCGAGAAGCTCATCGCCCGGATCCGCCCGTCATACGTACCGACGCGGGACGCGCGGTCCGATGCCGGTGACGATCTCGTAGGAGATGGTGCCGACGTGGTCGGCCCACTCGGTCGCCGTGATCGCCTCGTCGCCCTGGCGGCCGAGCAGCACGACGTCGTCGCCCACCTCCACCGCGAGGTCGCCGACGTCGGCCATGAGCTGGTCCATAGTGACGGAGCCTGCGATGGGACACCGGCGCCCGCCGATCAGCACCTCGCCGCCGCCGAGCCCGAGATTCCGCGGGACCCCGTCGGCGTACCCCACGGGGACGGTCGCGACTCGCGCCGCCCGGGGGAGCTCATAGCGGAGCCCGTAGGACACGCCGGCGCCTGCGGGCAGGTCCTTGATGTGGGAGACCTGGGCGCGCAATGCGAGCACGGGCTCCAGATCGGCCCGGTCGGCGAGCTCGGCCGCGGGCGACACGCCGTACATCGCGATGCCCACCCGGACGAGGTCGTAGTGCGAGCGCCCGTGCGCGAGGAGACCGGCCGAGTTCGCGGCATGGACGATCGCCGGGCGCGGCCCGTTCGCCGCGAGGTCAACGAGCATCGCGTCGAAGCGATCGAGCTGCTCGTCGGTGTACGCAGACGCCGGTTCGTCGGCGACAGCGAGGTGGGTGCAGATGCCTTCGAGCTCGAGCTCGGGACAGGCGGTGATCGCCTGCACCAGCGCCGGTGCCTCGTCGACCGCGCACCCGACGCGGTGCATGCCGGTGTCGACCTTGAGGTGCACCGCGAGCGGTTGGTCGTTGCCGCCCGCCACGACCGCCTTGCGCAGGGCGTCGATCCCGACCGGCGTGTAGACGACGGGCGTCAGGCGGTTCGCCACCACCGCGTCGGCAGCCGCCGGCGACGGTTCGCTCAACACGAGGATCGGGGCGTCGATGCCCGCGCGCCGCAGTTCGGCACCTTCCTCTACGAGCGCCACACCGAGCCACGCCGCCCCGGCCTCGAGTGCCGCTTCGGCGATCGGTACCGCCCCGTGCCCGTAGCCGTCGGCCTTGACGACCGCGAGGAATCGGGCCGGGCTCGCGAGCGCGGCGAGGGTCGCCACGTTCGCGCGCACCGCACCGAGGTCGATCTCCCCCCACACCGGGCGGAGATCGGGCAGCTCGGTCACGTGTCGGCCGCCACCCGTCGCACGAGGTCGCCGCGGGCCACGATACCGACCAGCTTCCCGCCGTCGATCACGGGCATGTGCGTGACGTCCCCCTCGTGCATCGCGGCCGCGACCGTGCCGAGGGTGTCGTCGGGGCCGCAGGTGGGGAACTCCGTCTCCATGAGGTCGACCACCGTGGCGGCGGTCATCCGCTTGAGCTCCTCCTCGAAGCGCTTGGCCTGCCCCGGCATCGGGAACTCCGCGCCCAGGAACGAGAACCAGGTCGGGGCGTGGATATTGGCCTCGGAGAGGATGAGGTCCTCGTCGCGGAGCAACCCGACGACCGTGCCATCGGCGTCGACGACCGGCGCCGCACCGATGCGGTGCTCGGCGAGGAGGTCGGCGGCCGCCTCGAAGGTGGCGTCGGGAGTGATGGTGACGACCTTGGCGGTCATCACCTCGTGGACCGGGGTGGTGCTGGCCATCGGGTTCTCCAGGTCTCAGGCGGATCGGGGCCGGCTGGGGTCGAGGTGCAGGCTGGCGGGCAGCGCCCTCAAGAGGTCGCTGGCCACCAGTCCAGTATGACCGGCGAGGTCGGCGGCCCTCCCGTGGAGCCAGGCGCCGGCGGCCGCAGCCTCGAACGGCCCGAGACCCCGAGCGAGCAGCCCACCGATGATCCCCGACAGGACGTCACCGCTCCCGGCGGTGGCGAGGGCAGCCGCCCCGTTCACGACGACCGCCGTGCGCCCTGGGCTCGGTTCGGCGATCACGGTGCCCGGACCCTTGAGCAGCACGACGGTGCCGGTGGCGTCGGCCAGGCGACGAGCCGCGTCGAGGCGATCCGGTCCGACCGGGGTGCCGAGGAGCCGCTCGTACTCCCCTGCATGCGGCGTCAGCACAGTGGCTGCGGGGCGGGCCCGCAGGGACTCGGCCTCCCCCGCGAAGGCATTGAGGCCGTCGGCGTCGAGCACGCACGGCACGGTCAACGCCGCCATCAGGGCATGGACCGCGCCTCGGGTCTCGACGGCCGTGCCGAGCCCCGGGCCCACTGCGGCCGCGCGGAACCGGCCGAGGGAGTCCACGACCTCGCGGGGCAGGGACGCGAGGGCACCGTCGTCGGTGCTCGGCGCGTGCTTCACCACGAGCTCGGTCGTGGCGGACGTGACCGCACTCCCCGGGACCACGCACCAGACGATCCCGGCACCGGAGCGCATCGCGGCCTCACCGACGAGCACGGGGGCACCGGTCATCCCTGCCGACCCTCCGACGACCAAGAGCCCCGATGACCACTTGTGCGCATCCGGCGGCCGCGGGACGACCCATTCGGCGACGTCGCGCGCTTCGATCACGTGCTGGGCGGGGACGCCCACGTCGATACCGATGTCGACCACCCGTACATCGCCGGCGTGGCGGCGCCCAGGTTCGAAGCACGTCCCGGGCTTGCGCGCCGCGAACGTCACCGTGCTCGTGGCGCGCACCGCGGGTCCGGTGGTGGCCCCGGTCAACCCGTCGACCCCGGAGGGGATGTCGACCGCGACCGTCGTGCAGGTCGCGCTACGCACCGCGACCGCGGCCGCGGCCCCGTCGAGCGAGCCGGTGAACCCGGTCCCGTACATCGCGTCGACGAGGACATCCGCCCGATCGAGGGCGGCGAGGACGGTCTCGACGTCCGGGCCCCCTCCATCCGTGTGCGAGGCGAGCTCGAACACCTCACATCGGATCCCCCAACCTCGGAGCACTCGCGCCGCGATCAGTCCGTCGCCCCCGTTGTTCCCCTTCCCGCACACGACGACCGCGCGGTGCCCGTACGTCCCGCCGAGCACGCGCCGGACCTCCCACGCGACCGCGCGCCCGGCGCGCTCCATCAGGGTGGTGACGGGAGTCCCGGCCGCGATGGCCCGACGGTCGGCCTCAGCCATCTCCGTCGGTGTGAGCAGCGGCTGCATCGGGTCCGTTCCTCAGCCACGTCTCATCAGGCCGAGCCGAGCGCCAGCACGACTGCCATCGCGGTGGTCTCGGTGTGCGTGAGCGACAGGTGCCACCCGACGATGCCCCGCTCGTCGGCCATCTCGGCCGCGCGGCCCGTGAGCGCTACCGACGGGGCGCCGCTCTTGGCGCGCACCACCTCGACGTCGCGGAACTTGAACTTCCAGAGGCCGACGCCCATCGCCTTCATCACGGCTTCCTTCGCGCCGAACCGTGCCGCGAGGCTCTTCGACGGATCGTGCTGACGGAAGGCGTACTCCCGCTCGGCATCGCTGAACAGGCGCTCGGGGAGCGCGGCCCGCCGCTCCATCGCGAGGCGGAACCGCGCGACCTCCACGAGGTCGGTGCCGAGCCCGACGACATCCATCTCAGGCAACGTCCATGTCAGGCAACGTCCATGTCAGGCGGGTGGCGAGCTCCGCCAGCGCTCTGCGAGGACATAGACGGGCTCGGTGAGCAGGTCGACGACGGGGACGGTCCCGAGCACGGAGTTGTCGAAGCTCGGCTCGGTCTCGGTGACGGCGTCCTTCAGCGCGCCGTACCGACCCTGGTAGCCCTGGAGCACGCCCCGCATCGCTTCGGCGGGAAGGTGCTCGACGAACCGCACGTGCAGGAGGGTGAGGCCCACCGTCTGGTTCTGCTTCACCTCGGGAACGATGACGAGCGTCCGACCGTCACGGCGCCCGAGCATCGCGGTGACCTCCCGCTGCGTCGCGACCCGGTGCTTGGTGCCCCGCAGCGCCGGATCGGATTCGGTGCTCGATGTGAGCCCGGCGGCGACACCACCCTTGTCCACCACGTGGACGGTCGCGGTGTCAGCCGCGACGTCTCCCTCGATCCGGTATCGGGTGTACCCGGTGACCTCGGCGACCGCCGGGTCGAGATCCACGAGCGTGCGCAACGCGCGGTAGGTGAGTCCGTCGCGCGGAGCGCCGGCGTCGAGGACTGCCCGCACGAGGGGCGCCTGCAACAACGTCTCGTCGGAACGGGAGATGCCGACGGTGACGGTCTTGGCCTGATGCTTGATCGCATCGACCGGTCGGGTGAGCTCCTCGATCCCCTCGGTCAGCGCCGTGGTCAGGTCCTGGACGACCGTGCTCGGAACACCGACCTTCCCGTGCTCGACCTCGTAGGAGTCGAGCGAGATCGTGCCGGTGGCGTACCGCAGCAGTGAGGCCAGGCGCGTTGCGGTGCTGGCTTCGAGCGAACCGTCGTACCCACCGGAGCGGAGCCCGTCGAAGAATCGCCGCGCCGGTACCTCTATCTCGGGTCCGAGCCGATCGAGGAGTGCATCGGGGTCACCGGGCGCGGTCGCCTCCACCGCGGCACGCGCCTCGCGGAGCGGCCGTGCCGACGCATCGATGGCGAGCGCAGCCTCATATCCGAAGAGATGGCCCGCCACGGTGGCGAGCACGAAGTCGAGGCTCGGGTGCACGGCCGGGACGGAGATCGTGTCGAGGGCGTCGGGGTACACCCGACCGCTGCTGGAGATCACGATCGGCGCCGATCGGTGGGCCCGGTAGATGGCCACCTCCTTGCCGACGTCGTCCACGTTGGATCCGACAAGGCCGGCCGCGCAGACGAGGATCAGCGGCTCCGACGAGAGGTCGATGTGCTTCTTGTCCTCGGTGACGTCGCAGGCAATCGCCTTGTAGCAGAGCTCCGAGAGCTTGATCCTCAGCTCGTGCGCCGCGATCGTGTTCGCACCGTTACCGACGACAGCCCAGTACCTCCGAGCGAGCACGTGGCGCTGCGCAACGGCGGCGATGACGTCGCGTGCCTCGACGACCTTCGTCATCGCGTCGGGCAGCAACCGCATCGCCCGGAGCAGACGGTTCGCCCACTCGGAGTCGAGTACGCCCACCGTGTCGGCGATGGCGAGCGCCAGCAGGTTCCCGGCGGCGATCTGGGCGTAGAAGGCTTTCGTCGACGCGACGCTCATCTCGACATCGCGGCCGTCGGACGTGAACAGCACGCCGTCGGACTTGTCGACGAGATCGCTGTTTCGGCGGTTCACGATCGACACGACCGCAGCCCCCCGGTCGCGGACGACGTCGACGGTCCGGTTGGTGTCGGTCGTCGTCCCGCTCTGGCTGATGGCCACGACCAGGGTGTCGCGCATGTCGTCGCGGACGTTGAACCCCGAGAGCTCGGTCGCGAGCATCGGGAGCACCACGAGTCGGCCCCCCACCGCCTCGGTGAGGGTGGCGGCCATGCTGCGCCCGGCGACCGCGGCGGTGCCCTGGCCCACGACGACGACGTTGCGGATCTCGCCGTCGACGAGTCGACGGCGAATCCCTTCGGGAAGCGTCTCCTCGGGAAGGAGCACCGCCAGACGGCCGTCGTGGTCTTCGACCACCTTGCCCCGCAGCGTCTTGCGGAACGACCCGGGTGCCTCCGACACCTCCTTGAGCAGGAAGTGGGGGAACGCGCCGCGGTCGATGTCGCGGGTGGTGATCTGTGCGTGCTGCACCTCGGCATCGGCGAACGGGAGCGGGGCGCCGTCGTAGGCCCACCGCTCGAGTCCCTCGAGGGTTCCGGCCCGCCCGGCGTCCACGACGAGGATCTGACCTCGCGTCGCACCCGGTCGGTTCGGGTCCGACGGGGTCTCGCCGTCGAGCCGGACGTAGTCGGCCGTCTCTTCCACGAGCCCGTACGGTTCGCTGGCGATCACGAACTCGTCCTCGGCGATGCCGATGTACAGCGCCTGGCCGCTGCCGCGGAGGGCAAGGTGGAGCTGCCCGGGGGCGGCTGCCATCGCCGCCCCGATCGCGACCGAGCCCTCGAGCACAGCAACGGTCGCGCGGAATGCTTCCGTCGGTGCACTTCCCGCGTCCAGGTGGTGCGATACCAACGTGGGGATCACCTTCGCATCCGTGGTGATCTCGGCGGGAAGGTGGAGACGTTCGAGTGCCGTGAGGTCGGCGTAGTTGTCGACGTCACCGTTGAGTGCCGCGACCACGTAGGGACCGTCGGCACGCTCGAGCTCGTCGGAGTTCAGCGGATGGGCGTTCGGCTCCGAGATGATCCCCACGCTCGCCCACCGCGTGTGCCCGAGCACCGTCACCTCGGCGGTCTCGGCTTGCAGCGCGAGGTGCAGCAGCTCGTCGTCGCGAATCGCGTCGCGGAGGTGACGAGTGTTGTCGCCGAGCTCACCGATCTCCGCGGCGGCCTTGTAGACGATCGAGAGCATCCCTGCGGGTGCCCGCACCGCGCCGTGCTCGAACAGCGCGTCCGACGACCGGCGTTCGATGAGTCCGGCCACGACGGGGTCTGCGAGGTCGAGCCCGTGATCGCGCACCAGCAGGTGGAGTCCCGCAGAGTCGCGTCCACGCACCTCCAGGCGGTCGAGCGCCGAGAGCGCGACCTGCACAGACGTACAGGCCTCGATCGCGGCGATGCCGGCCTCGGCACCCGCGAGGTCGCCCACCGCGCGTGCAGTCCGCAGCCGGTCGTTGTGCACGGCCCACGCGGCGTCCTTGGCCCGGAGCAGCGCAGCGTTGACGGCCTCGAGCTCGGAGACACCGATCTCCAGCTCACCTACGTCGAGCGCCGCCTCGCGTGCCTTGAGTGCTTCGATCAGATCAGTGGAGTGATGCTCGATCGCGAGCGCACCGGCGCGGTCGCCGAGCAGCGCCCGGACCCCTGGCACGCCGCGCAGCGCGAGGTCGACAGTCTCGATCGAGGCAGCAGCAGCTACCAGCCCATCGACCCCGTGGGTCCAGCCCGCGACGCGTTGGAGGGCAGCGACGACCTCCGCGGTCAGTGGTTCGAGCGAAGGTGGGACGCGCGTGCTGCGACGGCGGACGACGCCGATGATCCCGCACATTCGACAGCAAGCCTAGTGATCGCCGTACTGACGATCCTCGGTGACCGCTCCGCCCGCAGCGCTGCTGCACGCCCGCTCCACGGACTCGACGAGCCGATCGGCGACCAGCTCGGCTCGCTCGATGCTCGTCGCCTCGACCATCACCCGGATCAATGGCTCGGTCCCAGAGGGGCGCACCAGCACTCGCCCGTCGGGCGCCAGCTCCTCCTCGACCTCACGAACCTCGGACCAGAACGACGCGTCGGCGTCGAGTCCGGCCCGATCCTGCACCGCGACGTTGCGGAGGACCTGCGGGAAGCGCTGCATGACGCCCGTGAGCAACGAGAGTGCGTGTCCCGTCCCGTGCACCACGTCGAGGAGGAAGGCACCCGTGAGCGCTCCGTCCCCCGTGGTCGAGGCGTCAGCGAAGATCACGTGGCCCGACTGCTCGCCTCCGAAGGCGAGGTCCCGTCGCTCGAGCTCATCGAGGACGTTGCGGTCGCCGACGGGTACCTCCACGAACTCGATGTCGTGCGCGGCGAGGCAACGTCGCAGCCCGAGGTTCGACATGACCGTGGCCACGACCGCATTCCCTCGGAGACGATCCCGCTCCTTGAGGTCGAGCGCGCACACCGCCATGAGCTGGTCGCCGTCGACGATGCCGCCGCGCTCATCGATCGCGATCACTCGGTCGCCGTCGCCATCGAGCGCGAGTCCGGCTCGTGCGCCAGTGGCGAGCACCGCTTCGCGGAGTGACTCGGGATCCGTCGATCCACACGCCCGGTTGATGTTCGTGCCGTCGGGCTGGGCGTGGAGGACCTCGACCTCGGCACCGAGCTCGCGGAAGATCTTTGGTGCTGAACGGAAGGCGGCGCCGTTCGCGCAGTCGAGCACGATCTTCACGCCGTCGAGCGTGCGACCTTCGAGCGCCCCGACGACGTGGGCGATGTACTCACCCAGTGGGTCCTTCATCGGACGGTCGACCCCGATGCCCGCACCGACCGGACCGGGATCAGGGACCGATGTTGCGAGGCGACGGAGCTCTTGCTCGACGTGGCGCTCGATCTCCTCGGTGACCTTGCGGCCGCCGGCGGAGAACAGCTTGATGCCGTTGTCCTCGTAAGAGTTGTGGCTTGCGGAGATCGCCGCCGCTGGCGCGTCGCGGACCTTGGCGAGGTAGGCGATTCCCGGTGTGGGCAGCACGCCGGCAAGCTCCACATCGGCGCCCTCGGCACACAGGCCGGCAACCAGTGCGGCTTGGAGGAGGGGTCCCGAGCGCCGAGTGTCGCGGCCGACGACGAACGGAACGGTCGTTCCGAGCACGCGTGCGGCGGCGCGCCCGAGGGCGGTGACGAGCTCGGGAGTCAGCTCGTGGTTCGCGATCCCGCGTATGCCGTCGGTGCCGAAGCGGAGTGTCACATCGAGCTCAGGGCGCGCCGGAGCGCGGCTACCGCTTCGAGTACTGAGGCGCCTTGCGCGCCTTCTTGAGGCCGTACTTGCGACGCTCCTTCTCGCGCGCGTCGCGGGCCAGGTGACCGGCCTTCTTCAAGAGCGGACGCAGCTCGTCGTCGAGGCTGACCAGCGCTCGGGCGATACCGAGCCGAACCGCACCGGCCTGGCCGCTGACCCCGCCGCCGACGAGCGTCGCGTCGACGTCGTAGACATCGGCGGTCTCGGAGAGCCGCAGTGGCTCGGTGGCGTGCTGGGCGTGGGTGGGGACCGGGAAGTACTCGGCGACCGGGCGACCGTTGATGGTGATCTTCCCGGTACCGGGGCGCAGGCGCACCCGGGCGATCGCGGTCTTGCGGCGACCGGTGCTCTGCACGAGGGGCTTCGTCACGAGTGCTGGCTCCTGGAGATCGGTGATCAGGCGGTGCGGCGCGACGAGGTGAGCGTGTGCGGCGTCGGCTGCTGGGCTGCGTGGGGGTGGTTGGCGTCGGGGTACACCTTGAGCTTGCGGAGCATCGCCCGACCGAGCGGCCCCTTGGGGAGCATCCCCTTGACCGCGAGACGCACCACTCGGTGCGGGTCGCGGGCGAGCAGGTGCTCGAGCGACTCGGACCGCAGGCCACCCGGGTACCCGGAGTGGCGGTAGTACTGCTTGTCGGTGAGCTTGCGCTGGCTGATGTCGAGCTTGGTGGCATTGATCACGATGACGTGGTCGCCGGTGTCGACGTGCGGCGCCCAGATCGGCTTGTGCTTGCCCCGCAGCAGGTTGGCGACCTCGGACGCGAGGCGGCCGAGGACGGCGCCGTCGGCGTCGACGACTCGCCACTCGTGCGTGATGTCGCTGGGCTTGGGGGAGAAGGTGCGCACGCGGTTTCCTGGTTCTGTTCGATCTCGGTGTGCTCGGTCGTCCCCGGGTGCTCGGACCTGGTGACGACCGGGGCCCGATCGGGCCGGGGACGAAGGACCATCCTACCGACCCGGCCCCGAGACCGGCAATCGGGCCCCGCTCGCCGTTCCCGTGACTGATCGGGCCCCCGGGAGGGCCGATCCGGTCACGAGAACCGGGACGGGGGCCGATCCGGTCACGAGAACGGACCCGCAGCCCCTCGGAGGCGTCGCCGGTAGCCTCGATCGTGATGGTGAGCACGCAATCCGATCCCCGTCCCGAACCCACCTGGCTGGCCCCGGAGCGAGCCGAAGCGGCCGAAGCAGCCCTCGCGGTTCTCACGGACTCGGGCCTCGAGCCCATCGTCGACATGGTGCTGCTCGCCCGGGACGGTTCCTACGAGGCCCGGTCGCACGAGGGCTCGGTCCGGTTCACCCGCGCCGCCGACGGCTTCGAGGTCCAGGCCACCGAGGGGCTCGATCCCTTCGCCGACCAGTCCGACTCGAAGTTCAGCCCCCTCGCCGACGAGGTCGCGCACCAGCATCCGCATCGCCGCGACAATGCCTACCCGCACGCGTTCGATCAGGTCGCCCAACTGTTCGACCACCCGGCTGCGCCCGATCTCTGCGTGATCCACGCCGCCGGCCACAACTGGGAGGACCAGGGCGGGCACCGGGGTGAGCACGGCTCGCTCGGGCTCGTGCAGGCCCGGGCGCCGTTCGTGCTCGCAGGGAAGGGGGTGCGCTCCGACGGGCTCGTCGACCGTTCGGCCCGACTCGTCGACGTTGCCCCCACGCTCCTCGCCCTCCTCGGGGCCCCGCCGGACACCGAGGGCTCGGTGCTCGCCGGCCAGGACGGGATCGCACGCGACGACGTGCTCGACCTCGCGGGAGGGCGCCCGAAGCACGTCGTGGCGTTCCTCTTCGACGGCACGAACCCGAATGTCCTCTACGACATGGCCGCCCGTGGGGAGGCGCCCAACACCGCGCGACTCATCGAGATGGGCACTGCGTATCGGCACGGCGCGACCGCCGGCCTGCCCACCATCACACTGGCGAATCACACTTCGATCCTCACCGGTCGACTCCCCGGCCACCACGGGATCCTCCACAACGCCTGGTTCGACCGTCGCAGCGGCAAGCAGATCATCACCAACTCGAACGCGACGTGGCCCTGGGCGATGACGCACGCGTTCGACGGCGTCGAGTCGATCCACACCGTGCTGCACCGGCACGAACCCGGGGCGTTCAGCGCGTCCGTGAACGAACCGTGCGACATCGACGCCGACTACTCGACGTTCGGGTTCTTCCGAAGCGGTGACGTCCCGCCGATCCCCGAGTCGCCAGAGGGGCTCCCCCACACCACGGACCGGTTCGTCCGCCCCTCGAAGAACTACTCGTGGTCATCGGTCGTCGACCACATGGGCACCGAGCAGGCGGTCGGCATCTGGGACGGGAAGTACCGCGACACGTCGTATCCGCACCCCCGCTTCATGTTCTGCAACTTCACGCTCACCGACGCGGCGATGCACGAGGGCGGTCCGTACTCCGAGATCGCCGCCGCCTCGATTCGCGACAGCGACGCCCGGATGGGCGAGATCCTCGCGGCCATCGAACGGGCTGGCGTGTTCGACGACACCGCGTTCTGTCTCGTCGCCGACCACGGCATGGAGGAGACTGACCCATCAGTCCGGGGCGACTGGGGCGTCGCCCTGCGCGACGCCGGCCTCACCTTCCGCGACGAGGGCTACGGCTTCCTCTACCTCGGCGAGTCGCCGGGCTGACCGGATCGCGGGGGTTCGTCGCCGAGTCGACGCTCCTCTCGTTCGACGATGCGGTGCATCGCTGCCAGCTCCCCCGGCCGCATGTTCGGGTCGCCAGCGCGTTCGTCGGCGACCCGGCGGAGGGACGGCACGATGACGTCCCGATCGAACTCGCGTATCACGAGCCGGGCGAACAGCCGTTGGGCGGGTCCGACCAGGCGTGCCGCCGGGCCGAGGTCAGAGGTGTCGCCTGCAGCGATGACGAGCCAAGTCTGCGCGAGATCCGTCTCGGCACGGCCCCGGCGGGCGTTCGTCCAGTCGATGAGCACCGGGCCGGAGCTCCCGTACAGGACGTTCAACGGGTGAAGGTCGAGGTGCACGACGCGCCCACCGCCATCGGGATGGCGGGCGAGCCACTCGGGGCCCTCGATCTCGTGGAGGCGTCGGTGAAGCTCTGCGAGCACTCGGGCATGGCGAAAGAGCGTCCACGGCCGACGTGTGAAGGCCTCGACCATCGTGGGCCCGTCGATCCGCTCCATCACGATCTCGGTACCACCCGCACGGACCTCGTGGATCGCCGGCACCGAGAGCCCGCGGGCGCGGACGTACTCCATGATCCGCGCCTCGCTCTCGATGCTCCGTCCGTCGCGAGCCCGCCGCAGCACCAGACCGGGACCGAGTTCGTAGATGTCCCCGTCACGCCCGCTGGCGAGCAGGGGGCCCACGTCATCCGTCATCGCGAGCAGCCTGGCACGGTCGGCGCTACGGTCCCACCGAGCGTCGGCGTCGCAGTCGACCGGGGGATTCGAGGAACCATGACCGACACCGCCACCACGATCCTCCTCGTCGCCGGGATGGCCAACCTGCTGGTCGGAGCACTCACCGGAATCCCGATGGCCAACGTGCGTCAAGCCGGCGCCGCGATCGTTCCCAAGTACCTGACGATGATGCACATGGCCGGGCTCATGCACGGCCCGATCCTGATCGCCGTGGGCTTCGCGCTCACGACCTCGACGCTCACCGCGTGGCTGAACACCGCCGCCGCCGTGATGCTCGCCGTCGCGTCTGCTTTGCTCCTCCTCAAGGACACCCTCAACTGGCGCCAGGGTGTCACCGACGAGTTCGCCGAGCACTCGGTCGGACTGAAGGTGGGCCGAGTGTTCGGCCCACTCTTCGTGCTGGGGATGGGCCTGGCCACGGCAGGCGTGATCAGCGGGATCTGAGCCAGCACGCGACCCTGACGGTCGGCACACCGTTCGCTCACATCCGCGCGCGACGATCCCTGCATGCAACGAGGAGTGATCGTCGCCGTGACAGCACTGATCGGACTCTCCATCGCCGCGGGCCCTGCCCTCGCTTCCGAGAGCGACGGTTCAGCGGGGGCGAAGGACGGGGC
>JANOWV010000153.1:0-3730 GCA_031418075.1 Actinomycetes bacterium | reverse complement strand
GCCTCGGGGTGGTGCTGCACCCCGAACGCCGGGGCGTCGAGGAGCCGGAAGCCCTCGACCACGCCGTCGTTGAGGTTCACGTGCGTGAGCTCGGCCCGATCGAGGCCGTCGATCGCGATCGCGTAGTTGTGGTTCTGGCTGGTGATCTCGACGCGACCCGTGGCCTCGTGGCGGACCGGGTGGTTGGCGCCGTGATGTCCGAACAGCAGCCGCTGCTTCTGTGCCCCAACGGCGAGCCCGAGGATCTGGTGGCCCAGGCAGATCCCGAACACCGGGACCGCGCCGACGAGCGCTCCGATCTCGGCGACTGCACCCGCCACTGCCTCGGGGTCACCGGGGCCATTGGAGAGGAAGACTCCGTCGGGTCCGCGGCCGAGCACGTCGGCCGCGGGCGTGCCGGCGGGCACCACCTCGACGCGACAGCCGGCGTCGACGAGGTGCCGGAGGATCGTGCGTTTGATCCCGAAGTCGTACGCGACCACCGACAACGGAGCGTCGTCGTCGCCGACGACGTACGGCTCGGTCGTCGTCACCTCGGCCACGAGGTCTCGGCCCTCGGTCGGCGGTGCGGCGATTGCGGCCGCACGCGCAGCTGCCTCGTCGGTGCCGAACGCGCCGGGGATCGCCCCGGTGTCGCGGAGGTGTCGGGTGAGCCGACGGGTGTCGATACCCGCAATCGCCGGAACCCCGTGGTCGCGCAGCAGGTCGTCGAGGCTTCCCTCCGAGCGCCAGCTGCTGGCGCGTCGGGCGAGGTCGCGCACGATCACCCCGCGACAGAACGGACGACGGCTCTCGTCGTCGGTGGCGGTGACGCCGTAGTTGCCGATGTGCGGATAGGTGAACGTGATCATCTGCCCGGCGTAGGAAGGATCGGTGATGATCTCCTGGTAGCCGGACAGTGCGGTGTTGAAGACGACCTCCCCCACCGCGCCGCTCGCGCCCATGTCGGTGGCCCCCGCGAGCTCGCCTTCGAACGTGGTGCCGTCGGCGAGGACCAGCACCGCGTCCCGAGATGGCGTTCGACCGGAGATCGGCGAGGTGCTCATCGCCGCGCTTCGCCATCGACCACGACCGCTTCTCCTCTGCAGATGGTGTGCCGGACCTTGCCCGTCAGACTGCGACCCTCGTAGGGCGTGTTTCGAGCACGGCTCGCGAGGCGGGTCGCATCGACCTCCCATGCGAGCGCGGGGTCGATCACGCAGATGTTGGCAGGTTCCCCGACCTCGATCGTGCGGCCGTGCTCAGTGAGCCCGGCGATTGCGGCGGGTCCCCACGAGAGTCGGGCCAACGCGTCGCCGAGCGACAGCACCCCCGGCTCCACCAGCTCGGTGAGGGTGAGCGCGAGCGCGGTCTCGAGGCCGAGCATGCCCGGCGGTGCGTCCTCGAACGGCCGCTCCTTCGCCTCGGTGGGGTGCGGCGCGTGATCCGTCGCGATGGCGTCGATGGTGCCGTCTGCGAGCCCGACCTTGATCGCAGCGACATCAGCGTCGCTGCGCAGAGGTGGATGGACCTTGTACCGAGGATCGAAGGTCGCGCAGCACGCGTCGGTCAGCGTGAAGTGATGCGGTGCGACCTCGGCGGTCACCGGGAGTCCGCGAGCCTTCGCGGCCCGCACGATCTCGACGGATCCCGCGGTGGAGACGTGCAGGAAGTGGACGGGCGTCCCGGTGAGCTCGGCGAGGGCGCAGTCACGGGCGATGATCGTCTCCTCGGCGATCGCGGGGCGGCCGGGGATCCCGAGCCGGCTCGACCACTCCCCTTCATGCATGTGGCCCGTCGCCAGCGTCGGGTCCTCGGCGTGCTGGCCGAGCACCGCGCCGGGAAGCGACCCCGCGTACTCGAGCGCAGACCGCATGACGCCGGCCGACGCGACGCAGGTGCCGTCGTCGGTGAAGATCCGAACCCCGAGCGCGTAGAGCTCCCCCATCGGCGCGAGCTCCTCACCAGCGCGTCCCTTGGTGATCGCGCCTGCCGCGTGGACATCGCAGACCGAGCGCGCACCCGCCGCGAGGACGGACGCGACCACCGCCGGGTCGTCCTGGGGTGGCTCGGTATTCGGCATCGCGACCACCGCGGTGAACCCACCGAGTGCCGCGGCGCGAGCGCCGGTCTCGATCGTCTCGGCGTCCTCGCCGCCCGGTTCGCGTAGGTGCACGTGGAGGTCGACGAGGCCCGGCGCCACGATGCAACCCTCGGCATCGAGCGTGCGGTCACCAGTGAGTCCGGTGCCGACCTCCACGACGCGGCCGCCGGCGATGCGCACGTCGGCCATGCGCTCGCCGCGCTGGTCGACGACGCGTCCGCCTCGGAGCACGAGCTCCCGGCCAGCTGTTGGTTCGGGGGTGCTCGACTCAGGCAACGGGCCCTCCCGAGCCGAGGATGGAGTACAGCACGGCCATGCGGATCGCGACACCGTTCGCAACCTGCTCGGTGATCACTGAGGCCGGCCCTTCGGCGACCTCCGGTGCGATCTCGACGCCGCGGTTCATCGGACCCGGGTGCATGATCAGCACGTCGGGGCCGAGACGGGCAGCTCGCTCGACCGTGAGCCCGTAGCGAGTCGTGTACTCGCGCAAGGACGGGAACCGGGTGCCATCGGCGCGCTCGTGCTGGATGCGCAGCAGGTAGACCACGTCGGCTTTCGCGAGCACGTCGTCGAGCTCCGAGGTGGCTTCGCCGGGCCAGCAGCCGACCGATTCGGGCAGCATCGTCGGCGGGCCCACCAGCGTGACGTCGGCGCCGAGCATCGCCATGGCCTTCGCGGTGCTGCGGGCAACGCGTGACCGACGGATGTCGCCGACGATCGCGACCCGCGCGCCGTCGATGGCACTTCCGCGGTGCTTCAGGAGGGTGAACACGTCGAGGAGGGCCTGCGTCGGGTGCTCATGGCGTCCGTCGCCGGCGTTGATCACCGCGGCGTCGACCCACTCGGCGACGCGATGTGGTGCGCCGGCTGCTCCGTGGCGGACGACCATCGCGTCGACGCCCATGGCTTCGATCGTCTGGACCGTGTCGCGTAGCGACTCACCCTTCTTCACCGACGACGCCGACACCGAGAAGCTCATGGTGTCGGCGGAGAGCCGCTTCGCCGCGGTCTCGAACGAGAGCCGGGTGCGGGTGGAATCCTCGTAGAAGACGGTCGCGACGGTCTTCCCTCGCAGCGCGGGGACCTTCGGGATCTCACGGCTGGTCACCTCGAGGAACGAAGTCGCGAGCGCGCAGACCTCCTCGATGCCGTCGCGGCCGAGGTCGTCGATGGAGAGCAGGTGCCTCATACGCCCGGCTCCCCACTTGCGGGTTCGGCGTCCGCATCGTCGGCCCCGTCTGGTGGCCCCCAGAGGGCGATGCCGTCACCGGGACCGGCGGGCGGCGCACCGTCGACCTCGGCGAGTCGCACCTGCACGTCCTCGGCGACCTTGGTGGGGAGGTTCTTCCCCACGTAGTCGGCCCGGATCGGGAGCTCCCGGTGGCCCCGGTCGACCAGCACCGCCAGCTGCACCGCCTGGGGTCGGCCGAGCTCGGTGAGCGAGTCGAGCGCGGCCCGCACTGTGCGCCCGGTGAAGAGGACGTCGTCGACGAGCACGACGATGCGCCCGCTCACGTCGACCGGCACCTCGGTGGGCCCAAGCGGCTGCACCGGACGCAGGCCGATGTCGTCCCGGTAGAAGGCCACGTCGAGCGCTCCGACAGGGACGCTGACCTGCTCGAACGACTCGATCGCGGCGGCGAG
>JANOWV010000152.1:0-2293 GCA_031418075.1 Actinomycetes bacterium | reverse complement strand
CCGCGCGGCCAGTGCACGATGCACGGGTCGGCGACCCCGCCCTCGTGCGTCTCACGCTTCCAACGGCGGAGCGGCGTGTTGCCCGCCATGGTCCAACCCCACGGGTAGTTGTTGTGCAGGGTCGGCCCACCGATCTCATCGATCCGGCCGAGCATCTCCTTCACCGATGCCGGCGAGGCGTTCCAGCTCCGCACGTCGTTGATCGAGCCGTGGGCACCGCCTTCGGAGCTGGCGCCGTTGTCGCTCACGAGCACGAGCAGGGTGTTGTCGAGCTCGCCGAGCTCCTCGAGGTAGTCGACGACGCGGCCGATGTGGTGGTCGGCGTGCGAGAGGAACGCGGCGAAGCACTCCATGAAGCGCGCGGCGAGCTTCTGCTCGTCGGCCGAGAGCGAGTCCCAGGCCGGCACCCACTCAGGGTGCGGAGGCAGCACCGTGCCGTCGGGGATCACGCCGGTCGCGAGCTGACGGGCGTAGATCTCCTCGCGCCAGACATCCCACCCCTGGTCGAATTGGCCGGCGTACTTGTCGATCCACTCCTTCGGAGCGTGATGCGGCGAGTGGCAGGCGCCCGTGCAGAAGTAGAGGAAAAAGGGCTTGTCCGGGTCGACGGCCCGCAGGTCGGTGACACACTCGATCGCGTGGTCGGCGAGGTCCTCGGTGAGGTGGTAGCCGTCCTCGTAGGTGCCGGGTGGCTCGACGGCGTGATTGTCGTGGACGAGGTCGGGCGCGAATTGGTGGGTCTCTCCATGGAAGAAGCCGTAGAACCGCTCGAAGCCGCGGCCGAGCGGCCAACGCGCGCGAGAGCCGGCGAGGTGGGACTCCTCGTCAGGTGTCAGGTGCCACTTGCCGATCGCGTAGGTGGCGTAGCCGTGCTCGAGCAACATCTCGGAGAGGAACCCGGCCGATTTCGGGATCCGCCCCGAGTAGCCGGGGAACCCGCGTGCGAGATCGGTGATGCGACCCATGCCCACCGAGTGGTGGTTGCGCCCGGTGAGCAGGCACGACCGAGTCGGCGAGCACAGTGCCGTGGTGTGGAAGCCCGTGTACTGGAGACCGCCGGCGGCGAGCCGGTCGAACGTCGGCGTGTCGATGTCGGATCCGTAGCAGCCGAGCTGCGCGAACCCGACGTCGTCGAGCACGACGAGCACGACGTTGGGTGCACCCTCAGGCGGACGTTCGGGCTCGGGCCACCACGGTTCGGACTCGCGCCAGTCGCGGCCGATCTTCCCCTGGAACGTCTTCGCGTCGATGCTCGGCGACGTCATGGTTGCTCCCATGCAACGTGGAGGGCGGACGGGTGGCGGAGGACGCCGCCGCGTGGCGCGGCGCCGGTGTCGTCGATGAGCCGGAGATCGGGAAGGCGGTCGAGGAGCACGTCGAGCGCAGTGACGAGCTGGCGGCGGGCGAGGTGGGATCCGGGACAGAACTTCTGCCCGAACCCGAAGGTCACGATGTCCTCCTGCGATCGGCCGAAGCGGGAGGGGTCGAAGTCGTCAGGGGCGGGCCAGGCGCGGGGGTCGCGGTTCGCGGCCGCGATCCCGAAGAGCAGCATCGTCCCGGCCTGTACCGCTTCGCCCGCGACGATCGCGTCGAAGGGAGCGACGCGCGGAAGCGTCGCGAGCGGACCTTCCCACCGCAGCAGCTCGTGCACGATCGCCGCGCGCGCCGCTTCGTCGACCCGGGCCTCGGCCATCAGGTCGGGGCGTGCGAGGAGCGCGCCGAACAGATTGCCCATCGCATGCGACGTCGTGGTGGCACCGACCGAGAACAACAGGCGCACGGTAGAGCAGACCTCTTCGTCGTCGAGCGCTTGGCCGTCGAGCTCGGCGGACAGGAGCTCCGAGAGCAGGTCCTCCTCGGGGGCTGATCGGCGGGCCTCGAGGAGCGGCTCGATCACGCGCGAGAACTCGGTCGCGGCCCCAACCGCACTGTCAGGGTCCGTCTGGTAGGTGAGCATGCGGTCGGCCCACGCGCGCATCTGGTCGTCGGTCGCGCGGGGGAGGCCGAGCTTGCGGGTGATGGCGTAGAACGGGAGCACGGTCGTGAACTCGGCTACGAGGTCGGCCTCGCCGCGTCCCACGAATCGGTCCACGATCTCGTGGGCGAGTGGCACCAGTGCCTCCTCGTCGAACCGGCTCACCGCGCGCGAGCGGAAAGCCGGTGTCGCCAGCTGGCGGTGGCGGTCGTGCTCGCTGCCATCCATGCTGATGAAGGTGCGCCCGACCACGGGCTCGGTGTGCCCCTGATAGGTGACGCCGCCCGGGAGGTGCTCGTCGTCGCGAAACGCTTCCTT
>JANOWV010000151.1:0-6117 GCA_031418075.1 Actinomycetes bacterium | reverse complement strand
AGGAACAGGTCGAGGAACAACCCGCTCAGGAACCCGAAGAGCGCCGCGCGTTCAGGTCCCTCCTCGAATGCGATCGCGACCGTCGCGATGAGGCAGAGGTCCGGAATCGCGCCGAAGACACGGAGGTGCGTGAACACCGTCGTCTGGAGGACGACGAGGCTCACGACGAGCAGCACCAGGCGCACACGCCGCACCATCATCGCTGGATCACCACGCGTTCGTCACCACGGCGATCGATCAGGGCCCCGGCCAGCGAAGGATCTTGACGTAGGTGATGTCGTCGAGGTTCACGAGGGGCGTCAGCGTGATCGTCGCCTCCAGGTCCCCTACCTGCTTCGTCCGGTTCTTGACCTTCGCGACCGGAACATCCGGCGGGAACGCCGAGTCGGCGACGGCTGTCGTGAAGACGAGCTCGCCCATGCGGATGCACGTGTCGGCCGCCGCGTTCTCGGTGCACAACGGGAGCTGGCGGGAGAGGAAGTTGAGGCGCATCGTCCGGTCGCCGGTCCGACCCTCGGCGATCCCGCTCTCGTTGGAGCCCTCGAGCCGGATGCCGACCCCGAAACCGGGGCTGTCGATGAGCGTCACCGTGGACTCCTCGCTCGTGACTGCGGTGACCTTGCCGACGAGGCCGTTGCCCGCGACGACGGGTTGCGAGAGCTGCACTCCCTTCGATGCGCCCTTGTTGACGATCACCGTGCGCTCGAAATTGTCGGGAGAGCCGCTGATCACGCGCGCGGCAATGCCGGTCGCATCGTCGATGGTGGGGAGGTCGAGCAGCTTCTCGAGCTCCCCGACTTCGGTGCCAACCGCTCGCTCGCGGAGGAGACGCCCCTCGAGCTGCGCGACTCGCCGCTTCAGCCGTGCGTTCTGGTCCTTGACCGACCCGAAGCTGGTGACGCCGTCGACAGCGTTTCGCACCGGGTTGAAGACGGCGTCGACGATCGACTGCACGGGCTGCAGAGCGTCACGGGCAAGGCGACGCGTGGAGTCGATTGCGCCGTTGCCGCGGGAGTCGATGGTGATGAGCACGAGCGCGGCGACGATGACAAGCAGCAGAACTGGGCGTCGTCGTGTCTCGCGCTGGTCTCGTCGATGAACGACCATGAGCGCCTCCGAGCGCTCGGTCAGTCGTCGGGACCGCTGATGAGCACCTGCCGGAGCACGTCAAACTGCTCGAGGCACTGCCCAGACCCGAGGACCACGGCGAACAGCGCGTTCTTCGCGCGTCCGACGCGCATGCCGGTCTCGGCCTCGATCGCGACATCGAGACCCAGCAGGAGGGAGCCGCCACCGGCGAGCATGATGCCGCGTTCCATGATGTCGGCAGCGAGCTCGGGCGGCGTCTTGTCGAGCGTGACCTTCACGGCGTCGATGATCGCGGCGAGTGGCTCCTCGATCGCCTCCCGGATCTCCTGGGTGGAGACGGTGACGGTGCGCGGGAGCCCGGTGACGAGATCGCGGCCGCGGACCTCGGCCTCGAACTCCTCTTCGAGCGGATACGCGCTCGCAAGCTTCATCTTGACCTCTTCGACCGTGCGCTCTCCGAGCCCGATCGAGTACTCACGCTTCATGAAAGCCGCGATCGACTCCTCGAACTCGTCGCCCGCGACTCGGCTCGACTCGCTCGCGACGATGCCACCCATCGAGATGACTGCGACCTCCGTCGTGCCGCCGCCGATGTCGACGATCATGTTCCCGGCCGGCTCGTGGATAGGGAGCCCGGCACCGATCGCGGCGGCCATCGGCTCCTCGATCACGAGGACAGGCTTGCGGGCGCCGGCGTACTCCGCGGCCTCCTGGACGGCGCGGCGTTCCACCCCGGTGATACCCGAGGGGATGCAGATGATCATCCGCGGCTTCGCCCAGCGGTTGCGCTGATGCACCCGCTGGATGAAGTAGCGGAGCATCTTCTCGCAGATGTCGAAGTCAGCGATGACGCCGTCGCGCAACGGTCGGATCGCTTCGATGTAGCTGGGCGTACGACCGAGCATCCGCTTGGCCTCGGTGCCGACCGCGAGGATGTCGCCCGTTCGGTTGTTGATCGCGACGATCGACGGCTCGTTGAGCACGATGCCCTGGCCGCGCACATAGACGACCGTGTTGGCGGTGCCGAGGTCGACGGCCATGTCGCGACCGATCACGTTGGAGTACCAGGGCGCGCTCATCGAAGGCCTTGCAGAGTGGGAAGCACGAGACTGCCAGGCTAGGTCCTGCTGTGGTGGGGGTCCAGCCGCGGCTGGTCCTTCTTGATCACGGGCCCATTCGTCGAGATGGGCTGCGGCCTCGTGTCGATACGGCGAAGATCCGAAGGGATCTCCCGCTGTCTCGCACGGATGGGGTGCGATCGGCGCCGGGAACGGGTCCATCGGGACCGAGTTTCCCAGTCGCCCACCCGAATTCCGCGCATTTCAGGGGCGAGACGCCCCGGACTCACCCGGCGAGTGCGGGAAAGAAGAGCCCGATCTCCCGTTCGGCGGACTCCGGTGCGTCGGAGCCGTGGACGAGGTTCTCGCCGGTCTCGAGGGCGAGATCGCCGCGGATGGTGCCCGGTGCGGCCTCACGCGGGTTCGTAGCTCCCATGAGGCCCCGCACCACCTTCCAGGTGTCGGGGCCGCCTTCGACCACCATCGCCACCAGAGGGCTGCGAGTGATGAACGCGACGAGCTCCCCGAAGAACGGACGCTCACGGTGCTCGTCGTAGTGACGCCCGGCCAGGTCGGCGTCGATCTGGCGGAGCTCCATCGCGACGATCCGCAACGACTTGCGCTCGAGTCGGCCGACGATCTCTCCGACGAGGCCGCGCTCGACGGCATCGGGCTTGCACAGGACGAGGGTTCGGGTGCTCATGAGGCCCAGAGCGTACCGGCCCACCCCCGCACCAGCCCCAACCAGCCCAACCTGAGCAATCGACCCGTCAGAGGGCGGGGTGGAGGGCGGCGCGGGCGGCGCCGACGGTGTAGAGGGAGCCGGTGATCACGACCTGGCCGTCGGGGCCGGTGGCGAGCAGCGCTCGGGCCACCGCGGTCGCCACGTCGTCGATGACCTCGACGCACTCCGGGTCCATCCCTCCGGCGATCGCCGCGGCCGCGACCTCCTCGGGCGCCAGGGCCCGCGCGCTCGGGGGACGACAGCACACGAGGCGCGCGGCGTCCGACGCGCCGAGCGCGACCAGCATCTCTGCGGGGTCCTTCTCGCGCAGCAGCCCGACGACGAGTGTGCGCGGCCCGGTCGGAAAGCCCTCGGCGATCGCGGCGCGGAGCGCCTCGGCACCGGCGACGTTGTGGGCACCGTCGAGGAGGAGCAACGGCTGGTGCCCCATCACCTCGAGCCGCCCGGGCGACGTCACCCGACCGAGCGTTGCGGCAACTACCTCGAGCTCGAGCGGCCGTCCCAGGAACGCCTCGGCGGCGGCGACCGCGATCGCGGCATTGTCGGCCTGGTGTGCACCGTGGAGCGAGAGGAAGACGTCGGGATAGTCACCTTTGGGGGTGAAGATGCTCACCAGCCGGCCGCCGTGTGCAAGGGCGTTCGCTCGCAGCCCGAAGTCCTGGTCGCGCCGCCAGATCCGAGCGGCGCTACGAGCCTCGAAGTGCGCTCGCAGCCCGGGATCGGTCTCCCCCAGCACCAGCGTCGCGCCCGGCTTCACGATCCCGGCCTTCTCGGATGCGATGTCGTCTCGTGTGGGCCCGAGGTACTCCACGTGGTCGATGTTGATGTTCGTGATCACCGCGACGCGCGCGTCGACGATGTTCGTCGCGTCCCACCGACCCCCGACTCCCACCTCGACCACCGCCACCTCCGCGGCCGTGTCCGCGAAGTGGCGGAACGCCGCGCCGGTGAGGATCTCGAAGTAGCTCGGTGGACCGGGGAGATATGCCTCGACGTCGGCGACCACCCTCAGCAACGCTTCGAGATCCTCGTTGGCGATGGGGACGAGGTCGCGCGAGATCCGCTCGTGCACGTGCTCGAGATGCGGCGAGGTGTACGACCCGACGCCGACACCGGTGGATACGAGCAGTGCGGTCGTGAGGCGAGCGACCGAGGTCTTGCCGTTCGTCCCGGTGACGTGGATGGCGGGCACATCGAGCTGCGGGGAGCCGAGCAACGCCGCAAGCGCCTCCATCCGGTCGAGCGTCGGATGCGTCGCCCGCCGGGACTCCCCTGCGGGCACGCCGAGCGACTCCAGGTTCACATGGGCGTCGAGCCACGCCCACACATCGCGCTCCATCAATCGTCGTCCGGCGGTACCAGGTCGACGATGATCGTCTGTTCCTCCGCGGCGACGTCCTCCACGAGCTCCACCTCGCGTGCCCGGCCAGCTTCTCGTACATCGTCGATGACGGTCCGGAGCAGTCCAATGCGCGCGGGGGTGTCACGCACGCGGAGCACCGCGGCTTCGGTCCGCAGCGATCGCTGGCTGGCGGTCTTCGCCTTGCGCACCGCGCCGAGCACGTCGGCCGCGACCGCGTACGCCTCGGCGACTCCGTCGGTCGCGGCGGTGCGGACCGGATCCGACGCGGGCCACGACGCGCGGTGGATCGAGCCCTCTTGCCACCAGGACCAGGCTTCCTCAGTGACGAACGGCACGTGCGGGGCGAACAGTCGGAGGAGCACCCCGAGCGCGAGGGCCAGGGTGGCTCGTGCCGACGCGGCGCCGGCGTCGTCGCCCTCGCGGTAGGCGCGCTGCTTGACGAGCTCGAGATAGTCGTCGCAGAACCCCCAGAAGAACCGTTCGGTCCGCTCCAGGGCCCGGGCGTAGTCGAACGCGTCGAATGCCGCGGTCACCTCGTCGACGAGCCGAGCCAGGTCGGCGAGCAACGCGCGGTCGAGCGCGATGGTCACGACCGCCGGGTCCACGGGCTGGCCGGCGTCGGCACCAATGACTCCGAGCGCGAACTTCGACGCGTTGAGGATCTTGATCGCGAGCCGTCGCCCGACCTTCATCTGGCCCTCGTCGAACGCGGTGTCGGTCCCGGGTCGTCCGTTGACCGCCCAGTAGCGAACCGCGTCGGAGCCGTACTGCTCGAGGGTCGCCATCGGCGTCACGACGTTGCCCTTCGATTTGGACATCTTCTTGCGGTCGGGATCGAGGACCCATCCCGAGATCGACGCGTGCTGCCAGGGCAGAGCACCGAACTCGAGGTGCGCGCGCACGACCGTCGAGAAGAGCCAGGTCCGGATGATCTCGTGGGCCTGGGGCCGCAGGTCCATCGGATAGGTCGAGGCGAACCGTTCGGCGTCCTCTTCCCACCCGCACGCGATCTGCGGGGTCAATGAGGAGGTCGCCCAGGTGTCCATGATGTCGGGATCGGCCGCGAACCCGCCGGGCACCCCGCGCTGGTCCTCTCGGTACCCGTCGGGAACCTCACTCGACGGGTCGATCGGGAGTCGGTCTTCGGACGGGAGCAGCGGGTGCGCGTGGTCCGGCTCGCCATCGGCGTCGAGCGGGTACCACAGCGGGAACGGGACACCGAAGAACCGCTGTCGGCTGATGAGCCAGTCGCCGTTGAGACCCTCGACCCACGACTCGTAGCGAGCGCGCATGTACTCGGGATGCCACTGGAGCTCAGCGCCGCGCGCGAGGAGCGCAGCACGCAGCTCGGGGTCGCGCCCGCCATTGCGGATGTACCACTGGCGGGTCGTGACGATCTCGAGTGGACGGTCGCCCTTCTCGTAGAACTTGACGGCATGGGTGACCGACTTCGGATCGCCGATGAGGTCGCCGGACTCCGCGAGCAGCTCGACGATGCGCTTCTGGGCCTGCTTGACGGTCAAGCCGGCGAGCTCCGCCCACGCGGCGCGTTGTGCGTCGGTCTCCGCGAGCCCCTCGGGTGCCTCGGCCTGGATGCGGCCATCCCAGCCGAGGATGCTGCGCGTCGGTAGGTCGAGCTCGCGCCACCAGATCACGTCGGTGAGGTCGCCGAACGTGCAGATCATCGCGATACCCGAGCCCTTCTCGGGATCGGCGAGCGCGTGCGCGAGCACCGGCACCGCGACGCCGAAGAGCGGCGTACGGACCAACGTGTCGAACAGCGGTCGGTACCGGTCGTCGTCGGGGTGCGCGACGAGCGCGACGCACGCGGGGAGCAGCTCCGGTCGGGTTGTCTCGATCAC
>JANOWV010000150.1:0-2178 GCA_031418075.1 Actinomycetes bacterium | reverse complement strand
GAGGTCCTCGAACGCCACCGCGTTCGCGACCCCGCCGAGGCGGCCCTCGGCGACGAGGGCGAGCAGGGCTTCGTGGTCGGCCTCGCTCTCGTCACGCGTGAAGCCGCTCGCGTAGACACCGACGAGCGAGGCGTTGCGCCGGACGAGATCGGCCGTGGACGGGTTCGCCCACTCGCCGCTCGCGAAGCCGACGGCGAGCAGCCGACCTCCGGGCGCGAGTGTCCGAGTGCCCGCCGACGCGAGCTCCCCGCCCACCGGATCGAAGATGACATCGACGCCGCGTCCACCCGTGGCAGCGAACACCGCGTCCGGCACGGACCCGGTGCTGCGGTCGATCGTCGCGTCGGCACCGAGCTGCGCGCAAAAAGCGAGCCGCTCGGCACCACTCGCGACCGCGATCACGTGTGCGCCGAGGGCACGGCCGAGCTGCACTGCGGCCGACCCCGAGCCGCCTGCCGCACCCAATACGAGCAGGTGCTCGCCCGCTCGCAGCCCACCCCTCCGCACGAGTCCGATCCAGGCCGTCGAACAACCGATGCGGAAACCGGCGGCGTCGACATCGCACATCTCTTCCGGGACGCGATACGCGTTCGCGGCGAGCGCGATCGTCGCCTCGGCGAAGCCACCCCTCCCGTCCATGAAGCTCGTCACCGCCATCACGCGGGTGCCCAGCGCGACCTCGATGCCCTCGCCTACGGCATCGACGACCCCACATACCTCTTGCCCGGGCACGAACGGGAGTGGCGGCGTCAACGGGTACGACCCGCGACACATCAGCACATCGGGGAGTCCGATTGCGGCGGCGTGCACGCGAAGGCGAACTTCCCCGGGACCAGGCAATGGGAGGTCGACGTCCCCCAGTCGAAGCGAGTCGCGAGGCTCACCATGGGTCTGTACCTGCCACGCCTGCATCGCTGCGTCGCTATCCGGCTGAGGCCGTCGAGCCGCGGGGCGGGCCGGCGGACGTGTGCGTCGTGCCAGGAGGGTCCACCGCCCAGCTCGGAGCATTACCCCACGACTCCTCGAAGACGAGCTCGGAGAGCGGGCGGCGACGAACCCGACCGTGCGAACCCTCCGGCTTGCCGAGGGAGATCGTCGCGGCGACGAACACCTCATCGGGGATCTCGAGGAGCGTCCGAAGCTCCGCGTCGGCACCGAAGTTCCACCCGGTGAGCACGCCGCCGTAGCCGAGCGCCCGCGCGGCCAACAGCAGGTTCTGGCACGCCGGGTAGATCGATGCGCCCTCGAATGACGCCGGCGGCCGGTATCGGATGAGGCATGGCAGCACGAGCACGGGAACGCGCTCGAACTCGTCGACGTACTGCTGCATGGTCGCCGCCATCCGGGCCTTGGGCGACGCGTCCACCGTGCCGGATCGCTCGTCGTAGCCGTCGGCCCCTCGCTTGGCTCCCCATGCCCGGCGCGCCGCCGCCCCGATCAGCGCTTTGGCTTCGCGGGCCTTCGGTCCGTCGGTGAGGACCAGGAAACGGAACGGTTGGCGATTGGAACCGCTCGGTGCCCGCGTCGCCGCGAACAGGATCGCCCGGAGCGCGTCGCCGGGGACCGGCTCGTCGCGATAGCGGCGAATCGAGCGAGTCGAGGTCAGCCCTTCGAGCAGCCCCACCGTGTCCGGGGGAAGGTGCGACCGATCGAGCGCCGATGCGTTGTTGCCATCCGCCGGTTCACTGCTCATCGAAGCCTCGTTCGGCCATTCCGCACATGGTCAACCTCGTCGGAGCAACGTCCCGGAACCGAGGCCTCCGCCGCAGCACATCGTGACGATCGCCTGCTCGGTGTCGGTGCGCTCGAGCTCGTGCAGCGCCTTGGTGATGAGGATGGCGCCAGTTCCCCCGAGCGGGTGGCCGATCGCGATCGCGCCGCCATTGGGGTTCACCTTCTCCATGTCGGGTTCGAGCTCACGCTGCCAGGCCAGCACGACCGACGCGAACGCCTCGTTGATCTCGACCAGATCGATGTCGGACATCGTGAGTCCGTTGTCGGCAAGCAGCTTGCGCGTGGCCGGGATCGGGCCCTCGAGCATGAGCACCGGATCGCAGCCGACCAGGCACGACTGGACGAGCGTCGCCCGCGGCGTGAGACCGAGCGCCTCGGCCTTCGCGCGGGTCATGAGGAGGACCGCAGCCGCACCGTCGGCAATCTGGGAAGAGGTGGCGGCGG
>JANOWV010000149.1:0-5417 GCA_031418075.1 Actinomycetes bacterium | reverse complement strand
AGTAGTGGTTGTCGGCGTCGAAGACGGGGAAGTCGACCATGGGTACCTCTCTCCGCGCTCTGGTGGTGCAGCAAGAACGCGCGTCTCGTACTTCTCGGTTCAGGCACAGTAACGAGGTCGCTGGCGACATCCAATATCGTGCTGGCGCGAGGATCTCCGATCAGGGGAGACATCACATGAGCGGGATCCAGAGCGCCGCAGAGCTGTTCCTTCGGAACGCCGAAAGTGACGAGATCGCGGCGCACTTCGAGGATCGGGTGTTCACCTACCGCGAGCTCGCCACCGAATCGCTCCGCCGCGCGGCCCTCTGGGACAGCCTCCGGGATCGTGCGCAGCCACCACACATCGGCGTGCTCCTCGACAACACTCCGGACTACCTCTTCTGGCTCGGTGCAGCAGCGATCAGCCGCTCGGTGATCGTCGGTATCAACGCCACGTACCGCGGTACCGAGCTGGCGCGCCTCATCGATCACGCAGACTGCCAGCTCCTCGTGACGTCGGACGCATACACCGAGATCCTTGCCGACGCCCCGAACCGCGTGCAGCCGGGACTCGTGCTCGAGACGAACACCGATCACTACGCCGAGCTCCTCGAGCCGATGGACCTCTCCCGCGAATGGGCGCCGGCCGAAACCGACGACCCGTTCCTGCTGATCTTCACATCAGGCTCCACTGGGTTTCCGAAGGCGGTGCGCTGCTCGCAAGGGCGCTTCCAGACGACAGGCCAGGGCGGCGCCAGGCTCGGCGCACTCGGCCCCGGCAAGGGCGTGTACGCGCCACTCCCGATGTTCCACAGCAGCGCACTGTTCACCGGGCTCTCGAGCGCACTGAACGGATCTGTCCCCTTCGGCACGCGGAGCCGGTTCTCCGCGTCGCGCACGATGTCGGACATCGGGCGGATGGGCGCAACGATGCTGGCGTACACCGGCAAGGTGCTCAATTACATCCTCGCCGTGCCGGACTCCCCGGACGACGCCACCTCCCCACTCGAGCTCGCCCTCGGCAACGAGGCGTCCGAGGGTGACATCCGTCAGTTCGCCGCGCGCTTCCGCTGCAAGGTGCGCGACAGCTACGGGTCGACCGAGGGGCTCGTCATCATCCGTCGAGAGTCGTCCATGCCTGCGGGCGCACTCGGCACGGGAGGCGACAACATCGCGGTCTTCGGCCCCGAGACGAACGAGGAATGCCCGCGAGCGCAGTTCGATCGGGAGGGTCGCCTCGTGAACGGGGAGGAGGCGGTCGGCGAGATCGTCAACACCGACCCGGCTGCGATCTTCGAGGGCTACTACCACAATGAAGAAGCGCTCTCGTCGAAGATGCGCGGTGGAATCTACTGGTCCGGTGATCTCGCCTACCGGGATGATGACGGTTGGTTCTACTTCGCCGGTCGGTCCAACGAATGGCTGCGGGTCGACAGCGAGAACTTCGCCGCGGCGCCCGTGGAACGCATCGTTGCCCGACACCCGCAGGTACGCTCGGTGGCCATCTACGCCGTTCCCGACGAACGCGTCGGCGATCGCGTGATGGCTGCCATTGAGGCGGACGACACCGAATCCTTCGACATCGCGGAGTTCGACGAGTTCCTCAGACAGCAGCGCGACCTCGGACCCAAGTGGATGCCGACCTTCGTGCGCGTTGACGAGGAGCTTCCCAAGCTCGCCAGCATGAAGCTCGACAAGACGCGGCTGCGGCGCGAGGCATGGGGTGCGCCTACCGTGTGGTGGCGGCCCATTCGCGGGGAGCAACTGCGACGGATGACTCCGGCCGACGCGCAGGTACTTGGCCACCTCCTCCCCGAGATCTCCTGAGGTCCTCGGTGCGGTCTTACCCCGAGGGGCATGGGAGCCGAGCGCGCCGAGGATCCGGCACGCCTCGCGTTCAACCGAGCAAGGATTCGAGCGCACCTGCGCTATCGATGTGCGCACATGCGGCGGTCGTCCGTCTGGTGGCGCTCAGCCCGATGTCGAGGGACTGCCATTTCGAGCCCATCCCTGCGGTGGCCGTCGCCGCGACCCAGGAGTACACGGCAAACAGTCGGTATTGGTCCCATGCTTCCGTGACGTCGAGCTCGATACCGACGGCGGCGAGCTGCCCGCAGTAGCGCTCGACGAGCGCGCGCTCGTTCGCCTCGCGCACCTCGGGCGGAACCGAGTTGCACAGCACGTAGGCCACGTCGCGCATGCCGGGCGCCTTGCATAACACGGCCCAGTCGAGGAACCCCGTGACACCGCCGGCCTCGACGTCGACGAAGAGGTTGCCGAGGTGCGGGTCGCCATGCACGAACGTGCTCGCGCCCTCCGTCCAGAGGCGCACGATGTCATCAGTGCGCGAGAGATAGATGTCGGCGATCCGATGGAACGACTCGTCCATCGTGTCACCGATCGCCTCGACAGCCTGCTCGATGAACGCGCGCCCCCCACCGCCGCGGTTGCGCGCACGGGTTTCGAGCCAATCGAGATCACCGCCAGGTTCGAATCGGTCCGACTCCCAAAACCGCGCGTGCAACGCCGCGAGTCGTTCCACGATGTCGGCCGCGCGGGCCTCGATGTCGGCATCTTGAGGGCTGGGAAACGTACAGCCGCTCGCGACCAGGTCCTCGAGCACCATCACGTAGCGGTCGCCGTCGGTATCGGCGAACCACACACCAGGGACGCGCACCGGGACATCAACTGCGAGGTCCCGGTAGAACCGGGCCTCGGCGACACCCATGCCGGTCTTGTCGACGAGCGACCGCTGCCACTCGTCGAATGGGGGAAGCTTCACGAAGACGGTCTCGGGGACACCGGCCTCGCCGCGAAGCGCGACCCGCGCCCGGCCCGTGGTACCCGAACTCCGATCCAACACGGTGGCGCCGGTCACGTCGCGCTCGAGCACACGCGAGAACCACGGTGGGCTCAGCTCGTCAGTTTCTACGGGAAACGCCGACGCTTCAGCCATGGAAGATCCCTCATTCAGTGTCGGACCGACTGCAGTATGTCGCGTGGAGTGCTACTCACTCTCCTGGCTCGACGACGGGCGCGAGCATCTCGCGGTCCTTCTCGATCCAGTTCCCAGCGCCAATCGTGAAAGGACCCACGATGGAGACCCACGTCATCCTCGTCGACGAGCCCGCACCGATGGTCTCGCGCATCACCATGAACCGACCGGAGAAGCGCAACGCGCTCAACCACGCACTCCGTGGCGCGATCCTCGAGCAGCTGCGAGCGAACGACCAGGACCCCGGGGTTCGCGTGACGATCGTTCGAGGGGCAGGCCCCTCGTTCTCGGCTGGCTACGACCTGGGGGGCGGCAACGAGGGCCTCGAGCCGCCGTATTACACGCCCGGCGGCGAAGGCCAATGGCCGAGGCACGTCACCGAAGGATGGATGAGCATCTGGGACCTGGCCAAACCCGTGATCGCCCAAGTCCACGGATACTGCCTGGCCGGCGGCAGTGAGCTCGCGACGGGGTGCGACCTCATCTACATCGCCGAGGATGCGCAGATGGGGTACCCGGCAGTGCGCTTCGGAGTCCCGGACATGCACTTCCACGCATGGTTCCTCGGGATGCGGCGGGCGATGGAGATGATGATCACCGGGGACTCGATCTCCGGCACAGAAGCCGTAGAAGAGGGGTGGGCCAACCGAGCGTTTCCCGCCGACGATCTCGATGACGCCGTCGTCGATGTCGCGCGGCGAATCGCGACGCTGGCACCCGAGCTGGTGCAGATGAACAAGCGGGTCGTGCACCGCCAGATGGACGCGATGGGCATGCGGGCCGGGATACGCGCCGGCACCGAGCTCTGCGCGCTGGGAACGCACACGAAGGCCATGCGCGACTTTCTCGGACGCATCGAGCAGGACGGACTCGCCGGCGCGCTGAGCGAGCGCGATCGACCCTTCGGCGACTACCGCACAACCTCTGAAGGGTGACCGGACAGCACGCCACCGCGTGCCATTGGGTTCTGCCGCACTAGTGACAAATCTGATGACAAGCGGTGCGGCATCATCACAGAACCACAGTGCGCGCGACTCGTGGTCCCGTCGACACCCGATCCTTTCGAACGTCTCAGCCCGCCAGCGCCGCGGGCCGCTCGGCCGGGTCCTTGTTGATCGGGGCGGTCCAGGCCTCGCCCGGGAGGTTCGTCCCGATCACCACCCGAGTCTGCGCTCCCGCCAACGTACGGTGCAGCCATCCTGCGGGCGCTTGAACTCGGCAGCCCGGCATCGTCTGCGTCACGTTGCCGTGCTCGTCGGCAAACGCTCCGGCGCCGGAGATCACCCAGGTGACCGCGTCGAACTCATGCCAGTGCAGGGTCTCGTCCTCTTCTTGGACGTCGTCGAATGCCAACCCGTGGAAGCCCATGGCTGCGACCTGCTCGAGTGCCTCTTCCTCGGTGATCGGTGCCGGGGTCGTGAATTCGTATTCCATGGCGTGGATTCCCTTCGTCGATGCCTGGCGGCTCGGCGGGACCGGCTGGACCCCGCGTCGTCTTCGCCCAGCATTGCAGTCCGTGGACGGCGCAGCACGCCGAGATCAGTGCCGCACGCGATACGCCACGTGCAGCGCGCCGTTGCCGAAGCGGCGCTCGTCGACGAGCTCGAGGTCCAGGCGCAGATCGGTCGGGAAGGCCGGCTTTCCAGCGCCGACCGCCACTGGGGCGAGCACCAATCGGACCTCGTCCACGACACCGGCGCGCAGGGCGTGAGCGGCGAGCCCGGGTCCGCCCACCAGCATGTCGGCCAACGACGCCTCCTTCAACGCCCGCACCTCGTCGGCCTCGAACGCCAGCACGATGCGCGTCCGATTCGTGACCGGGTCGGCGAGGGTGGTGGAGTAGACGAGCTTGTCCGAGTCCTGCCAGGCAGCGGCGAAGTCGGCCAGCACCGCGGACTCCTCGGCGAACGATGGCTCCGTCTCCCACACGGCCATCGTCTCGTACATGCGACGGCCGAGCAGCTGGGTGCCGACGCTGCGCATCATGTCGTTGTAGAACTCGTGCACTTCCTCGTCGGGCTCCGACCAGTCGAACGAGCCGGTGGCGTCTTCCGTGAACCCGTCCAGCGAGGTGTTGATGGCGTAGATGAGCTTCCCCAATGCATCCCTCCGAGCGGGTTGGCGTCGGCAGTTCCGACTCGTGCGACGAGCCAAGCACAGCATTCTCATCGCGACAGAGGGCTTGCGTGGCCGCGGTGATCCACCAGCCGGGCCGACGAGCTCAGACGGCTCGGGCGAGACGGCGACGCGGCAAAGTGCGATGACAAGCCCGAACGCAAGGAGGCCCCGAACTCGTCGTCCGGGGCCTCTGACCTGCTCGATGCCCACCGGGTACTCGTTCAATCTCGATGGGTCTACTCTCTACCTGGCTGTAGCCTCGATGTTCGTCGCTCAGGCAGCGGGCGTACACCTGTCGTTCGGACAACAGTTGGCGATGATGC
>JANOWV010000148.1:0-1728 GCA_031418075.1 Actinomycetes bacterium | reverse complement strand
CGCGGTCATCGCCGTGGTCGTGAGCGTGACGGTCGCGACCAACGCCGTTGCGAGTCCCACGGACTGGTCCCGATACACAACATGGATCGCAGACAAATCAGTGGGGAGTACGTCCAGGATCTCGTGGCGCAGTGCGGTGAGCTCAAGCGCCAGATGCTCTTTCGTGACGAGCGCGTCCCAGCCACCGAGAGGACGGTCGCCGACGAGGATTGCAGCCTCGTCCATGCCGATCAGCTCCTCGAGCCGTTGCCGGGCCCGGATACGCACGTCATCAATCGTCATCTTCGTCTCCTCCGACAGGCCGCACAAGGACGCGGCCGCGGCGAGACGGTGACCGCTCGGAGCGCAGCAGCACGCGGTTTGGCGGCCTCAGAAGCCCGCGGTCGCGCACCCTCTCTATAGGGGTAGTTCTACGGATCTCCGATGGGCGCCGGCCCGGGCTGCCCGGACGGCTCAGAGGTAGCCGAGCCAGCCCCGATCGGCGCCTTCCCAGGCGGTCAGGAGCTGGGTCCCGACGAGGACCGCCACCGCGGCCGCCGCCAGGAGATGCCAACGCCGGGTCGGAATCGCGTCCAGGCGGGATGCGACCAGGACCGCCCCGGGGACCGCGAGCAGACCGCTGAAGCGCACGCTGCTCCACACCAGGTGCTGGTTCATGACCAGCGCCAGCCCGACGATCTCGAGCGCGAACACCGCCGCCATCGCCGGGAACGGCTCGCGCCAGCGACGGTAGGACGAGAGGAGCACCACGAGCGCTAGCGCGACCGCCGCGAGCACCATGACCAGACGGGCGCGGGCCACGGCGTCGCCGTAGAGGACCGTGCCGACCAGGCCGTCGAACACGGGGATCGAGTTGCGCCGCAGCGGCGCGATGCCGTCGTCGGCACTGCTCGCGAGCAACCACGTGGCCGACTCGCCGTCCGCGATGCCCGCGACCCACAAGGCGACCACGGGCGCGGCTGCGAACGCCGAGACTCGTGCACCGAAGGCGCGACCCCGATCGGTCCAGCACCACGACACCACGACGGCGAGCCCGATCGCCGGCCACAGACTCTTGTGCGTCACGGCCGCCAGCCCGAGCAGGAGCCCGGCCGGGATCGCCCGGCCGCGCACGATCCAGACCGCGGCCCACACCATGAGCGAGAGCACGAGCGCATCGGCGATCGGGAACGCGGCGTACACCGTGCCGACGAACGGCCAGAGTCCGAACGCGGTCGCCGCGGCGCGCGACGTGCGGCGCAAGCATCCGACCGCCGAGGCGAGGCGGTAGGTGCCGTGCACGCCGGCGAGGAGCGCGACACCGGTGATGGTCGTCATGAGCGCAATGGGCGACAGTGCGTCGAACGTGATACCGCGTGCGAGCGCCAGGAGCAGCGGATAGCCGGCGACGTGGAACTCGTTGAAGGGGTGCTGCCAGTAGAGGCTGTCGGCCCAGTAGTTGATGGGATCCGACGAGAACGTCGAGAACCCGATCGAATCCCAGTAGCAGAGGAGGATCCCGAACGCCCCGGTGGTGATCGCGAGCGCCGGCAGGCTCCCGGGCAGACGGCGAGAAGTCGACACGCAGGCGAGCGTACGAGGGGTCCGTCACTCGCCCGTGCACCGTCTGGCGGGACGGCGATTGCCTCAGTTGCCCGGGCGCGGGGGTCGCCGGTCCCGTCGGGGAGGTCGCTCCGGGCGCGGAGGTCGAAGAGCACGCTCGGGCCGTGGACGGGGCGGGCGGGCGCG
>JANOWV010000147.1:0-10577 GCA_031418075.1 Actinomycetes bacterium | reverse complement strand
CGGCGGCTCTTCGGCTGCTCGCCGCCTCCTGGCATCACCGTGACCGTGACGTCGACCGGATGACGTTCGAGGTTCCCGATGATCACGGACTCGGTCGCACGGCCGTCGGGCGTCGACGTGCCCTCCGCGCAGTACCACGCTGCCGAAACGTTGGTGCGTGACGGCACGGTCGGGCCGTCTGTGGGCTCCCGCAGCGCCGCGGACGGCGGCGTCCTCGAAGACGACCCTTGAGCCAGCGCCACTGCACCGACGAGGATGATCGCGAACCACACGAATGCCGGCATGCGCAAGACCCGACGCGCCGGTTCGCGACCGATCTCCCCCAGTTCGTCCGCGCGCGGCCGCCTCGCCATCAGGCGCTCCAGAACGTGTCGTCGTCGGACGCAAGCAGTGCGACGGGGTCAACGCGCTGCTCGGCTCGCTCGCGTCGTGCCTGTCGCACCCGTTCCGCGCGCGCCGAACGGGCGCGGCGTCGTCCCAGCCCCCACCAGACGAGCGCGAGGATCCAGAGCCCGATCTGCAGGACACCGAGCAGGTTCCGCATCAGCTGACCGCCGTGGGTGATCACGACCGGTTGCGCGTCGGGGTTCGTCCAGGTGTTGACGACACCGAACGCCTCGGCGTGGTCGAGCACACCGCCGCCGCCCGTGGCCTGCCAGCCGTCGTCGTAGGCCTCCCCCTGGAGGATCCGTCCCGCCGGCACCGTTCCCGACGAGATCGCCGCGGTACTGCTGAGGTCGGTGGCGGCGGCGTCCGAGAGCGGCGGAGGTGCGTCGGCAGCGGAACCGACAGGGACCGCGTCGGCGTCGGACCCCCGAACGACGCCGGGTAGTGGCGCCCACGACTCGTTCTCGTACAACACGAGGCCAGGGTCGCTGCGCAGGCGCGCGAGGTCGAGCTGGTCGGCCAGCGCCGCAGTGACCGCGGGCACGCGCCGTCCGAGCGCGCCGTCCACCCCGGAGCGCCGCGGCAGCGCCACGTAGCGAACGCCGGCTACGGCGAGGATTCGCCCGAGGCGCGTGGTGTCGCCGGAGACGGCGCGCACGAGGCTGCGCTCGATGAACGTGTCGGCGTCGGTGAACGGGGCCCGGAGCACGTCGCGCACGTCACCCGGCCCATTGCGCGTGAGCGTCCACCCGAAGCCGTTCCCGCGGTCGACCGCGTCGAACGGGACCACCTCGGGATCGCCGACCCAGAGCACCCGGAAACCGCCCTGGGCCTGCTGGTCGCTCGTGAACGCCAGCGCCTCGATCCAATCGTCCTCCGGGGCTCCCCACCGCCCACCGAGGGAGTCGCCGAGGAACCCGAACCCCCCGAACACCACTCCGACCACGGCGACGACGACCAACGCCCGTCGACCGATCTGCACCCCGGTCAGGCGTTCGCGCATCCCGACCCGGCGGGTCGTCTCGCCGGCCCACTCGAGCATCTCGTCAGGTGTGCGCGACTCCGGGAGGTCGACGCCGGCGCGGCTCTCGGGACCGGCGCGGCGGATCGGCACCGCACTGACGGCGATCGCCGCGGCGAGCGCGACACCGAGCGCCGCCAGGCTCAAGCCCATCTCCGGTGCGAGGACCGCGGTGTCGGGTGCCAGGCGCGAGGGAAGCCACACCGCGGCGACTCCGACGACCACGAGCATCCACGCCCGCACCGCCCACGCGAACATCGTCCCGCGCGCGAGGGCGAGTGCCAGGACCGCCGCGAGCAGCAGACCCCACGGTGCGATCCCCGCGCCGGCCGGTCCCGTCTCGAAGCGGAGGACCTCCGCGAGCGAGAGGTGTGGGCGGAAGCGCACCCCGATCGCGGCCAGGTCGTCGGACGCGCCGAAGAGCGTCGCGGTCCACGGAGCCAGGAGCAGCGACCCGCCGATCGCTCCGACCGCAGCCGCGCCCAGCGCGCGCAGGCTGGCCGCGCCGTCGCCGACCAGGGCCGACGAGACCATCCACGCGAGCGCGACCACGAGCGGTGCCGCGAGCGCGACCGGCCCGAACACGGCTGCACATGCGGTGCCGATCGCGAGGCCGACGAGCGGACGCCGGGACGACCCCCGACCACCCGCGAAGCGTCCGAAGCGGATGAGCAGCAGGACCATGAACGGGAGGACGGCGTAGAGCGCGAGTGCGCCGAGTCGACCGTTCGCGATCGCGTTCCGGGGCACCGGGACGAAGGCGTACACGAGCGCGGCCGCCGCCGATGCCGCCGGTCCGGCGGCAATCCCCCGGGCGAGCCGGTACGCGCCGACTCCGCCCACGACGAACGCGCCCGCGACGAGCAGCGACTGGGCGAACCCGACCCCCCCGAGGAGCGCGGTCCCGAGGCCGGCCATGAGCGCAAGGACGGGCGGGGCCTGCGCCGTGGACCCGAGCCCGGTGTGGCGCCATGCGGACGTGAACTCCGCGAGGAGGGCATGCACACCCGGCCACGGGACGATGTCCCCGACCGCCGGGACACCCTGGGAGAAGAGGTCGCGGGAACCGAAGACGAGGACGACGACCGCGGCGAGGAGCGCGTACGCGGCGGGGGTGCGCATCGCTTCGCCGAACGACGCGACGAGGTCCTGGCCCCGCTCGCCGACCGACCGGAGCCGCTCGTCGGCGTGTCGGTGCGCGAGGAATGCGCTGACCCGGGCGCCGGCACCGACCTGGAGCTCGCGGAGGTCCGTGTCGTGGATCGCCCGCCTGGCCTGTGCGAGGCGGCGGGCGCGACGCACCCGCCCGAAGCGCAGCACGTTCCGCCACCACGCGCCGAACGCCGCGTTGGCCTCGCGCCGACGGCGCGTCGGGAGGAGCGCCACGGCCTCCACGAGCGAGATTGCGAGTCCGAGGGGGATGACGAACGCGAGGCTCGCCCGCGAGTACGACGTGAGGAGCACCCGAACCCGCGCCCGGGCCACGGCGCGGACGTCGGGTACGTCCTCGGCCGTGCGCTGCATCGCTGCTTCGTGGTGACGAGCCCGGGCGTCGGGCGCCACCATGACCCGGGCGCCGGCGAGGCGCGCTCGCCAGCAGAGGTCCAGATCCTCCGAGCCCGGGAAGGTCTCGGGATCGAACCCTTCGAGCTCCCGGAACAGGTCGGCGCGGACGAGCATCGCCGCGCTCGAGACGTAGAACACGTCGCGCACGCCGTCGTGCTGCTCCTGGTCGAGCTCGCCCGGCTCGATGCCGGTGTGCGTTCCGCCGAACCGGTCGATCGCCCTTCCCACCTCGAGGAGACGGTGTGGATCTTCGGCATCGACGAGCTTCGGGCCGACGATCGCCGCGTTCGACCGGTACGCCTCTCCCACCATCACCTGGATGGCGTCGGGATCGAGGACGACGTCGTCGTGACACACCAGCAGGAACGCGGCCCGATCGGCAGCTGCGAGGACCTCGTTCACCGCGGTCGGAAAGCCCGGGCGGCCGTCGAGGCGGCGCACGAAGGCCGCCGGCGCCACGGCCGCGATCCGGGCCGCCACGTCGACACGCGAACCGGCGTCGACGACGAGGATCGTGAGGGCTGGGTAGTCCTGCCCCTCGAGGGACGCGAGCGCCTCCTCGAGGAAGGGCCCCGGGTTCGACGTCACCATGACGGCGACCACCGGCGGTGCGTCTGCGCCGGGAGAAGGGGCCGCCGTGGTCATCGGAAGGGCGGAGCATACCGGGGGAACCCCGCCGTGACGTACGTCACGAGTGCTTGCAACTGTTATGCAAAGTGCGTATCTTGGTAAGCACACCCGGGAGGGACGCCCATACGGGCACCCAAGAGGGGCAGGGGATGCCCATTCCACCCCGGCACCAGACCCCCATACCACGACGAAACGAGGAACCATGAACGACCTCCGCAAGAGCATCCAGGACGCCGCCTACACCGCAGTCGGTGTCGGCGTGCTCGGCGCCCAGACCGCCGTCGCCAAGGGCCAGCAGGCCAAGGACGCCCTCGGCGCCCGCGCCGACGAGGTCCGCACCACGGCCGAGACCAAGGCTTCGGCGGCCCGCACCGACGCGAAGGCCACCGCCACCAAGGTCGCCGCCGACACGAAGTCGCGCGTCGAGGCCATCGTGTTCGATGTGCGCGAGCGCGTCGAGCCCGTCGTCGCCAAGATCTCGGAGCGCGTGGAGCCCCTGCTCGCCGACGTGCGCGAGCGGATCGAGCCCGTCGTCGGCCAGCTGCAGAGCAAGGCCCTCGAGATCAGCGAGGTCGGCACCGCGAAGGCCCGCACCTTCCTGGGCCGTCCGTCCACCGCGTGGACTGACCCCAAGGCCCCCAAGGCCACGGCCGACAAGGCGACCAAGGTCGCCTAGGTCCGTCGACCCCCCGACCCGACAAGGGGGGGTCGACACCAACACCCTGCACGAAGCAACGCGATGCGAGACCCTCGGGGCGACTCGGGGGTCTCGTCGCGTGCTGCCCTAACGTCAGGGGATGCTGACCGCGCTCGCCGGTGGTGTTGGAGCCGCGAGGTTCCTCGTCGGCCTCGTCGAGATCGTCCCCCCGGAGCAGCTGACCGTCGTCGTGAACACCGCCGACGACGACGAGTTCCACGGCCTCTGGGTCAGCCCGGACCTCGACAGCGTGACGTACCGCCTGGCTGGGGCGCACAACCCCGAGACGGGATGGGGGCTCGCGGACGAGACGTTTCGCACCATCGACGCGCTCGACCGCTACGGCGTCCCGACCTGGTTCCGCCTCGGCGACCGCGATCTGGCCACCCATCTCTTCCGCACCCAACGTCGACGGGAGGGCGCGTCGCTCTCCGAGATCACCGCCGAGATCACTCGCGCGTGGGGGGTACGGGCGCGACTCCTCCCGATGTCCGACGATCGGGTCGCGACGCGTATCAGGGTCACAGGACCCTCGGGCGTCGAAGACCTCGCGATGCAGGACTGGTTCGTGCGACGGCGGGCCGAGCCACCGGTCGTCGACGTGCGTTTCGAGGGTGCTGCAGCGGCCCGTCCCGCGCCCGACGTCCTCGAGTCGATCGCGTCAGCGGAGACGATCGTGGTGTGCCCCAGCAACCCGATCATCTCGATCGGGCCGATCCTCGCCGTCCCCGGCGTGCGCGAGCTCCTCGTCGAGCGCCGCGACCGGGTGGTCGGCATCAGCCCCATCGTCGCGGGGCGCCCCGTGCGGGGCCCGGCTGATCGGCTCATGGGTCCCCTGGGCCTCGAGGTGTCGAGTGCCGGCGTCGCCGGCGCCTACCGCGACTTCTGCTCCACACTCGTGATCGACCGCGCCGATCTTGCCCTCGTCCCGGCGATCGAGGCGATGGGCGTCCGGGCGATCGTCACCGACACGGTGATGCGGGACACGACGGTGGCGGCCGCGCTGGCCCGCGAGACGCTCGCGGCGGTTGCGTGAGCATCGCGGTCATCCCCGTCGTCGGGATCCCCGAGGTGCAGCCCGGCGACGAGCTCGCCGACCTCATCGCGGCCGCCGCGCTGGCCCAGGACTCGGCGCTCGTCGACGGCGACTGCCTCGTCGTGACCCAGAAGGTCGTGTCGAAGGCCGAAGGTCGCCTGGTGGCGATCGACCCCGACGACCCCGACGCCCGCGCCCGCCTCATCGAATCCGAGTCGGTGCGCATCGTGCGACGGCGAGACGAGCTCGTGATCTCCGAGACCCGGCACGGCTTCGTGTGCGCGAACGCCGGCGTCGACCTCTCGAACGTGCCCGAAGGTGTCGCCGCGCTGCTGCCCGTCGACGCTGATCGCTCCGCCCAGCACATCCGCGACGCGATGCGCGCGCGTCACGGGGTCGAGATCGCGGTCATCGTGTCCGACACGTTCGGTCGCGCCTGGCGCCTGGGACTCACCGACGTGGCGATCGGGGTCGCGGGAATCGCTGCCGTCCTCGACCTGCGCGGCACCGTCGATGCGCTCGGACGCGAGCTCCAGGTGACGGAGGTGGCGATCGCCGACGAGATCGCGGGAGCCGCCGACCTCGTCATGGGGAAGTCGGCCGCGATCGCCGCCGCGATCGTCCGTGGCCTCGACCCAACGTGGGCCGCGGACGGCCGCGCCCAGCACCTCGTGCGACCCGCGGCCCAGGACCTCTTCCGATGAGTGCCCGTTCCGATGAACGCCCGATTCCGATGAGTGCCCCGGCGTTCATCACCGCCCGACGGTCGATCCGCGCGTTCGCGCCGACAGCTGTCGACCGGCTTCGCCTCGACGCCCTCGTCGAGGCCGCGTGCCTCGCCCCGGCACCGCATCACTCGCGTCCATGGCGGTGGGTGGTAGTTGACACCGCGCCGGCCAAGCACGATCTCGCCGACGGAATGGGCCGGCGTTGGCGGCGCGACCTGGCCGCCGACGGGCTCGCGCCCGACCGCATCGACGAGCTCGTCGATGCCTCGTATGCCCGCCTCACCGAATCGCCGGCACTGCTCCTCGGATGCCTCACATGGGACGGTCTCGATCGCTATCCGGACGAGGCCCGCGCCCGCGCCGAGTGGGGGATGGCCCTGCTGTCGCTGGGTGCCGGCGTCGAGAACCTGATGCTGGCCGCCACCGAGAACGGGCTTGCGTCGTGCTGGGTCGCTGCGCCGATCTTCTGCCCCGAGGAGGCCGGCGCCGCCCTCGCGCTCCCGTCCACGTGGCTACCGCATGCGCTCGTCCTCGTGGGCGAGCCCGATACGGCCTATCGCCCACGGGAGCGTCCGGAACCCGACCTCGGCGAGCTCCGCGCGTTCCGCTGAGCTTCCCCTTGATGGGGTGAGGGGGGATGAGCGCCGAGGTAAGGGAGATCGGCGCTCAGCCGCGCGTGCGGATCGAGTCGATCGTGCGTCGTAGACCGGTGTCGAGATCGGTCCAGGGCTTCCAGCCGAGGTGGATCTCCGCGCGCGAGGGGTCGAGTGCGGAACGGCGGAGCTCGCCGGCGCGAGGAGGTGCGTAGCGAGCAGGCTCGGTGAAGCCGGTCTCCCGCGCCATCGTGTCGAAGAGGCGCTGCACGCTCGCCTCCGTGCCGGTGCCGATGTTGATCGTGAGGCCACTGCCCTTCTCGGCCGCACGCACGAACGCGTCACACACGTCATCGACGAAGACGAAGTCGCGTGTCTGCTCCCCGTCGCCGAAGATCGTCGGTCGCTCCCCCGCCAGCAGCTTCGCCGAGAAGATCGCGATCACCCCCGCCTCACCGTGCGGGTCCTGCCGGGGGCCGTACACGTTGGCGAGCGCGAGCGCGGTGGAGTCGAGCCCCTGCACATCCCGGTAGTAGTGGAGGTAGTCGATCACGACCTTCTTCGACACCCCGTAGGGCGACATCGGATGCTGCGGATGGCCTTCCCGCGTGGGGATCGACTCTGGGGTCCCGTACAGGGTCCCGCCCGATGCCGCGAACACGATCTTGCGTGTCCCGGCGGCGAGCGCACCCTGGATCACGTTGAGCGACCCGAGGATGTTCACCTCGGCATCGAGCGTCGGCCGGTCGACCGACACGACGACGCTCGCCTGGGCGGCGAGGTGAAAGACCACCTCTGGCTTGCGGTGCTGGAGGTAGTCGATGACGGCGCCCGAACGTACGTCGAGCCGCTGGAAGGTGAGCTTGCGCTCCCGCTGGCTCCGTGCGTTGCTGAGGTTCGACAGCGACCCCGACGAGAGGTCGTCGACGACGTCGACGTCGTGGCCCTCAGAGAGGAGCCGGTCGACGAGCGTCGATCCGATGAAGCCGGCGCCGCCGGTCACGAGGGTGCGCATCGCCGTCAGCCCGTCGCTGCCGCGAGCTCGACCTTCGCGCCCACCAATGCCGTCCCGGGATCGACGCACGCGCCCTCACCCACCACCGTGCCTCCGCTCAGCACCGCGCGGCGCCCGATCGTTGCGCCGGGGCCGACGATCGACGCGGACACTCGGGCATGCGGTCCGATGCGCGCTCCGTCGAGGACGACGGCATCTTCGAGCACGGCCCCTTCGCCGATCACCACATCGGCGCCGACGACGGCCCGTTCGACACGCGCGTCGGCATCCAGGACCGAGTGGGCACCGAGCAGCACGGGGCCCTGCAGCACCGACGTGGCGGCGACCTCAGCACCGAGGTCCCACACCGACTCGCTCCGTATCGTCGCGCCGGCGACGGGCGGTGCACCGAGCACTCCGGCCAGAACATCGCGGTTGGCATCCAGGTACTTTTCGGGGGTCCCGATGTCGAGCCAGTAGTCGTCGGTGCCGGTCGCGAAGAGGCGACCGCGCTGCTCCAGCATCCGCGGGAAGGTCTCACGCTCGATCGACACGGTGAGGTCGACCGGGATCCGCTCCAGCACCGAGGCTTCCACGACGTAGGTGCCAGCGTTGATCCAGTCGCTCGGTGCGGTCCCCGGCGGAGGCTTCTCGACGAAGGCGCGCACCTCGCCGTCGCTGGAGGTGGGAACCACGCCGAACGCCGACGGGTCGTCGACGCGGGTGAGGTGGATCGTCGCCTCGGCCGAGTGCTCGACGTGGAAGTCGACGAGTGCCCGGAGATCGAGCGTGGTGAGGACGTCGCCGTTGCACACGACGAAGCGGTCGTCGTAGCCAGCCGTGTCGGCTGCGAACCGGATCGCACCGGCCGTGCCGAGTGGATACGGCTCGACGGCGTACGAGAGTCGCACGCCGGCATGTTCGCCGTCGGGGAAGCGGGCCCGGAACGCGTCGGGGAGGTATCCGAGGGAGAGCACGGCCTCGTCGACGCCGTACGACGCGAGCCACTCGAGCTGGCGCTCCAGGAACGGCTGCCCCGCGATGGGCAGGAGCGGCTTCGGGATCGTCGACGTCAGCGGGCGAAGGCGGGTTCCCTCACCACCGACCAGGACGATCGCTCGCACCGATCGAGCCTACGGGCTGGTCGTGGTGGTCTCGGCGACCGCCGTCGAGTCAGTGGTCGCCCCCGCGACTGACGTCGTGGTGGTCGCCGGCGCGCCAGAACTTGCCGCGTTGCACCCGGCGTTGTTCAGCGGTGCGGTGCCGCTTCCGGCGGGGATCGATGAGGCGTTCGGGGGAACGCCGACGGTCTCGCCCTTCGGCAGGAACGCGAGCGCATATACCGCTTGGTCTTTGAGCTTGAGGTCAGACGGATTGCCCGTGCGGGCTTTGCAGTCGACCGACCACTTCACGACACCCTGCTGACCAGCGAACTCCGTCCCCGGAGGGCATTTGTCGCCGTCGGACCAGGTCGTCTTCCCTGGATCCGACGCCGGTCCTGACCACAGATCGAACGATGTCGAGGATGCCGACCAGCCGCCGTACCCCAGCCACCGTTCCAAGGTCGCGTTGTTGCCGCCTTCGGAGGCGCTTTGCGGCTCGATGTGGATGAACCCATCCCCGTGGGTATGGAGCCCGACTGAGACGTTCGGGTTGTCGGCGACGGTGAGGAACTCGGCCGGCGCGCTCAGCCAGGTCCCACAGATGTCCACGCCGATCGCCGCGTGCCAGTGGTCGCCGGGGGCACCCGTCGACGGGTTGCCGGGCTGGGGCGCCACTCCGCTGGCATGGTCGGGACGCGAGAGTGCGACCCCGAGGACGCCGCCAACGACGATGAGTGCCATCAACGAATAGAACCAGGTCGCGCCGCCGCGCTTCTTGGGTCGGCGGCCGCGTGCCCTGATCCGGGCGCGTGTGTACTTGCTCCGAGACTTCGCCATTGCTGACGAGGTTACCCCGCGATCTCCGGCCGACTCCGGCGCGGCGCCGGTCGGGCTCGCGCGAGCACCATCTGGCCGACGGCCCGGCCTGCGAGGAAGACGGCAGCCGGCACGAGCAGGATCCGCTTCGGCCCGCGCCAGCGCTTGCCTGCGAACCTGAAGAGCGAGCGGTGGTGCGCGGCGATCATCCGGTACGGGTGCCGGCGGGTGCTGAGACCCTGGACGTGGGTGACCCGTCCCGCCGGCTCGTAGGCGACCGCCCAGCCGGCGCGCGTGAGCCGCCAGCACAGGTCGACGTCCTCGACATACATGAAGTAGTGGTCGTCCCAACCGTCGACCTCGGCGAGGGCCGATCGCCGGAGCCAGATCGCGGCCCCCGACACCCAGTCGACACGACGAGCCACGGCCGGGTCATCGTCGAGCTCGCGGTACCGCCGGGTGAACCGGTTGCCGGGACGCACCGCGCCCAGGAGCGCGTGACCGACGGCATCGCCAAGTCGAGGCACCTGACGGGCCGACGGGTAGTGCGCCCCATCGGGCTCGAAGATCGCCGGCCCCACCGCCGCGAGCCGCACATCGTCGTCGAGCCGGCGCAGCATCGCCGCCCCGGTCCCCGACGAGATCACGAGGTCGGGGTTGCACACCGCGACGACCGGAGCCGTGGTCGCGGCGATGCCACGGTTGGCTGCGCCGGCGTAGCCGAGGTTGGCACCGGTCGTCACCACCGTGACACCCGGATGGTCGGCGAGCATCCGGGTGACCGAACCGTCGGTCGAGCCGTTGTCGACCACGACGATCTCCGGAGTCCCGGCGCTCGTGTCGGCAAGGATCGTCGTCACGCAGTCCCGAAGCGCGTCGCCGGCCTCGTAGTTGACGACGACTGCCGCCCATCGAGGGGCCGACCGTCCTGCGGTCGACGCTCGGGGGGCCGAACCTCGTAGATCGGGCCCTCGCGGATCGGGCCCTCGCGGATCGGGCCCTCGCG
>JANOWV010000146.1:0-6418 GCA_031418075.1 Actinomycetes bacterium | reverse complement strand
TCGAGTGAGCGCATGAGTTCACCAATCTCGTCGTTTCGCATGGCCGCTCGGCTCTCGTCGCCCACACGAACCGACAGGTCACCTTCGGCGATGCGACGGTACGCGTCAGTGGTGGCGGCGAGCGGGCGAACCATGCGGCGTGCCAGAACCGTGGCGGCGGCCACCGCCAAAACCAGCGCGATGAGCATGGCGAAGAAGATAACGCGCACGGCCTGGCGGGCATCGCCGGCTATGTCGGTGACGAGCACGAGTGTCTGGACTTCGCCGTTATCGGTCGACGAACGCACGGCGGCGCGCCGCGGGAGTGTCGCGCCGACTGCTCCGTAGCGCGCGCTACGCGGCCGCGCCCACCGGCTTTCCGTCGACCATCTGGTCGAGGTACTCCGACAGCCCGTACCCGACCTTGCCATCGCAGCGCCACTCCGTCATCCCTTCCGAGATGCGGGTGATGAGCTGCTCGCCGTCGGGAGTCGTACGGCGGTTGCGGAGTGGGATCAGCGACTGCACCGTGCCTTCGATGACGTGCTCGACGTCGCCGACCTTCGCCACCGCTCGGATGTGCTCGTGGTACAGGTCGTCGGTGCGCCACTCGGTCTCGATCGTGGCGCCGGTGAGGTACGAGTACTCGCCGTCCGCGAGCCAGACCCCACCGATGCGCTGAGACCCGTCGCGTGCGGTGACGATGGACACGACGAAGCCGCCATCGTCGCCGAAGTTCCCCGTGAGCCAGCGGTACCACCACGGCGACTGCCAGAACCGCGGGCCCCACGAGTGGTCGCGCAGCCCGAAGCCGTCGATCACCCACTCTTCGTCGCCGACGCGCACCGTGCCGCGTCCGCCGACGTGCTGCTCGTAGTGGCCGCGAGCGAAGCCCTCGCCGGGGTTCTCGGCGATCGGACTCCCGTCGTCGTTCACCGGCTCACCACCGAGCATCGGAGAGATGCCGCGATAGTCGAGATCGACGGCGCAGTCGGCCCACGGGTTCTGGGTGAACGCGGTGCGCGGGTCGGCCATCTCGAGCGGGCGCTCGAGCACGCAGATCTTCCCGTGGTACGAGGCCTTGAGCGAGACGAAGGGCTCCTCGACCTCGAACTTCATGCCGCCGGCGTCGAAGGCGTCGTTGTGCGCGATCTCAGGCCGGTGGTACGTGAACGCGACGCGGCCGTCCGGGAGGTAGAGGCATGTCGTCATCTCGGCGTAGCCCTCGTTGGCGCGGTTGCCGAGGCGGAGGAAGCCGCCCAGGCGCTCGGCAGGGTCGTACACGTTGAAGTACATGCTCTCGTTGAAGTTCGAGGCTTCCTCGAGTGGGTGCATGAGCTCGTCGGATGGTTCCAGGCGCAGTCGCATGTCCGAGACCATAGCGATCAGGGCTTCTCGGCACGCTGGTTGTTGCTGAGCAACACTGAGCGTGCCGAAAATCCGAGATGACGGCGACGAGGCCGGCTCGACGAGGGGTGGGGACATGGACGAGATGACCGAGGTTGCGTCAGGGCTCGAGTTCCCCGAGGGGCCGATCGCGATGACCGCGGTCGTGACGCTGTCGGGAACGGGCGGCCTGGTCTCGATACCGTGGGTGAGCGCCGGTCTTCTGCGTCAGCCCTTCACGTACGAGAGCTTCTCGGCGACGAGCGCGTCGCGCACGAGGAACAGGTCGACACCACGCACGTGGCCGTCGCCCCATTCGTAGTGCCACGTCTGCACGTATCGGTCGCCGGCGGCGAACGCGGTCTCGACGGTGAACACGGTGCTGGTGTCGTCGAAGATCGGTGCCCAGGCGTCTCGGAGCGCGGCGCGACCGACATGCCGGATGCCGGCGGGTGCCGGCCCGGTGCTCTCGAACACGGCATCGTCGGTGACCAGCGCCAGAGTGGCGTCGAGGTCGTGCGCGCCCCATGCGGCGTTGAACGCCTCGACGGTTGCGACGGTCGTGGCTTGGTCCATGGTGATCCCCTCATCCGGTGTCCGGCGCGACGGTAGCGTCAGGTGTCACTGAGCGAATGAGGAGTGCGGCGTGGCCGGTCCATTGGCAGGGGTGAAGGTCGTCGAGCTGGTCGGGATCGGGCCGGGACCGTTCGCGGCGATGCTGCTCGCCGACATGGGTGCCGACGTGGTACGGGTGCACCGGGCGCAGTCGGTCGAGCGGGGCTTCGACCCCGGCGGTGTGCCGATCATGGATCGCAACCGGCGCTCGATCGGCGTCGACCTGAAGCACCCCGACGGAGTCGAGACCGTGCTCGGCCTCGTCGAGCGAGCCGACGCACTGCTGGAGGGGTTTCGGCCCGGCGTGACCGAACGGCTCGGGGTCGGTCCCGACGCGTGCCTCGCCCGCAACCCGAAGCTGGTCTACGGCCGGATGACCGGGTGGGGGCAGGGCGGACCGCTCGCCGACGCCGCCGGTCACGACATCAACTACATCGCGCTCGCGGGTGCGCTCGCGCACTTCGGCCGTGCGGGCGAGAAGCCCACCCCGCCGCTCAACCTCATCGGCGACTTCGGCGGCGGCGGGATGTTCCTCGCGTTCGGGCTCGTGTGCGGGATCCTCGAGGCGCGCACGTCCGGCCAGGGCCAGGTCGTCGACGCGGCGATGGTCGACGGTGCTGCCATCCTCATGTCGTTCGTGTGGGGCATGCAAGCGTTCGGTGCGTTCAACGAGGAGCGGGGGACGAACCTGCTCGACACCGGCGCTCCGCACTACGACACCTATGAGACGAGCGACGGTCAATACGTCGCGCTCGGCGCGCTCGAAGCGCAGTTCTATGCGGAGTTCCTCGCGAAGACGGGGCTCGACGAGGAAGACCTCCCGACCGTGGCCGACCAGGCGAGCTGGCCGGCACTGCGGGAACGGTTCACCGAACTGTTCAAGTCGAAGACCCGCGACGAGTGGTGTGACCTCCTGGAGGGGAGCGACGCGTGCTTCGCGCCGGTGCTCCCCATGAGCGAGGCGGCGCAACACCCGCACATCACCGCGCGGGGCACGCTCGTGGAGTTCGAGGGGCTCACCCAGCCGGCACCCGCGCCACGCTTCTCGCGCACGAAGCCCGAGCTGTGGCGGGCCGCACCGACACCGGGGGAGCACACCGACGAGGTGCTCACCGAGTGGGGCTTCGCCTCCGACGAAGTCACCCGTCTGCGCGAGGCCGGCGCCATCCGCTGACGTCCGCGCCGACCGGGTCGACGCACCCGTGAAGAATCAGGTCGGGAACAGGTCGGGCGCCGCGGCGCGGAGCGCGGCGAGACGGTCGGTCAGCTCGTCGTCGGACGTCGCGGTCACCGTGAGGTGGCCGACTTTGCGCCCGGGACGCGCGGATTTCTCGTAGTCGTGGACGTGCGCGCCGGGGACGGCGAGCACGGCATCGCGATCGGGCATCGCGCCGATGCAGTTGAGCATTGCCGACGGTCCACGCGCCGCGGTGGAGCCGAGCGGCCAACCGACGATCGCGCGGAGGTGCTGCTCGAACTGGCTGGTCTCGGCACCCTCGATCGTCCAGTGCCCGGAGTTGTGCACCCTCGGCGCGAGCTCGTTCGCGAGCAGTCGACCATCGTGCTCGAACAGCTCGACGGCGAGGACCCCCACGTAGTCGAGCTCGTCGAGCAGCCGACCCGCGATTCGTTCGCCCTCGGCCTGGAGCGCAGACGCGAGTACGGGTGCCGGTGCGCGACTCAACCGGAGGATGCCGTCGACGTGGGTGTTCTCGACGAGGGGATAGCACGCCGTCGTACCCTCGACCCCTCGCGCCGCGAGCACGGAGAGCTCGCGTGCGAACGGGATCAGCGCTTCGAGGATGAGCGGCACGCCTCCGAGGGCCGTCCAAGCTGCATCCGCGTCGCTCGGCTCCCGGAGCACGCGCTGGCCTTTGCCGTCGTACCCGCCCCGGCGCGTCTTCAGGACACAGGGGAGCCCGACCGCGCCGATCGCATCGTCGAGACCGGCGCGGTCGTCGACCGCCACGAAGTCGGCCACGTCGATGTCGAGCCCCCGGCAGGTCTCCTTCTCCGTGACCCGGTCCTGGGAGATCTCGAGTGCGCGCGGCGACGGATGCACCGGCGCGTGCTGGGCTGCGTAGCGCGCCGCGTCGGCGGGCACGCCTTCCCATTCGTAGGTGATGACGGTCGCGTCGGCCGCGATGCGGTCGATCGCCGACCGGTCGTCGAGTGCGCCGGTGACCACGGTCCCGACCGCCGCTGCGGGTGCTTCCGTGCCGGGGTCGAGGAAGCGCAGGTGCAGCCCGAGCGGGACCCCTGCAACTCCGAGCATCCGTCCGAGTTGGCCGCCCCCGAGCACGGCGACGGTTCCCGGGCGTGCCCGGTGCCCGTCGCCGCCAGGAGGATCAGGGACCGGGCGATTGCCGGAGGTGAGATCTGCAGGGGCCACGCCGTGTGGTCTAGCCCAAGCGGGTCCCCGGAAACGATCCTCGCGCCTGACGGGTGCTCCGGTAGTCTGCATTCCGCGACAGCGTCGTCGCCCCATCCCCAACCTCCGGATTCCCAAAATTCCCGACTCGGCGGTATCCGAGCCGGGTTCGCGGATGCACCGGATCCGAGGTCCGAACCGGGTCGCTGACGACGCACCTCGTCATGCGACCCGTCCGGCCCCGGTCGGACGAATACCTACGAGGAGATCGAGTGTCGCAGTCCCACTTCGCCCGTCGGAAGCGGCTCGAGCTCGACGGATGCGGCATCGGCTTCGTCGCGCACGAGTCGGGCGAGACCTCCCGGTCGATGGTGGAGCTGGCCCTCACCGGTCTTGCCTGCGTGCGCCACCGCGGCGCGATCGCAGCCGATGGACTCTCGGGCGACGGCGCGGGACTGCTCGTCCCGCTGCCTCGGGAATTCTTCGCCCGGGTGGGTGCCGAGGCGCTGGGACGACCGCTCGACGCCGATCGCCTCGGTGTCCTCTTCGCGTTCCTCGACCTCGACGACGACGTCGCTCGCCAGTCAGCGCAGGATGCCGTCGCCCACGCGTGCGACGTGGAGGGACTCGAGCTGGCCGGCTGGCGGGAGGTGCCCATCGACGAGACGCAGATCGGTGCTGCAGCTCGTGCCGACCTCCCGGCCATGGTCCAGGCGCTCGTGCTGCGGCCGGCCGACGTCGACGCAGAGGAAGCCGAGCGCCGCGCGCTGCGCGTCCGTCGCCGTGCTGACGCGCTCTGTCGACTGGCCGGGGTGCGCCACTACTTCGCGAGCTGCTCGTTCAGCCTCGTCACCTACAAGGCGTTGGTCATCAGCGACCGGCTCGCGCCCTTCTTCCCCGACCTCACCGCCGATGACTTCGCGGCACCGCACGCGGTGTTCCACAGCCGATTCTCCACGAACACGGCGCCGGCGTGGGAGCGGGCCCAGCCGTTCCGGCATCTCTGCCACAACGGCGAGATCAACACGATCCAGGGCAACGAGCACCGGATGATTGCCCGCGGGGTCCTCGGTACGGAGGAGGCGGGCCTGGGGTCTGACGACCTCTACCGTCCGCTCCTCGACCCGTACGACTCCGACTCGGGGAAGCTCGACTCGGCGTTCGAACTGCTCATGCGGGGCGGACGCGACGTGCGTCATGTCGCCACGATGCTGCTCCCCGAGGCATGGGAGTCGCGACGCGACCTCGATCCCGACATCCGTGACTACTTCCGGTACCACGCGTCGCTTTCGGAGCCGTGGGACGGTCCCGCGGGCGTGGTGTTCACCGACGGTCGCCGTGTGGGTGCCGCACTCGACCGCAATGGTCTCCGCCCACTGCGGTGGCAGCGCACCGAGGATGGGTTGGTCGTGTGCTGCTCCGAGGCGGGCGCGGTGCCCGTCGCCGGACACGGACGCGTCACCCGGGGGCGGCTCGGACCGGGGGAGATGCTCTGCGTCGACCCGGACGCCCAGGCGCCCGGGGCCGGGGCCTGGCAAGACGACGACACGGTGAAGACCTGGCTCGCCGGGCGCGCGCCGTACGGCGAGTGGGCACGCGACGGTCTCCGACCGTTCTCGACCGGTTCGGCGATCGACATGCCCCCCGCGCCCGACGACCTGCTCGTCGAGCAGGCGGTGTTCGGGTGCAACCGCGAGGAGGTGGCGATGGTGCTCAAGCCCATGGCCACCGACGCCAAGGAGCCCACCTTCTCGATGGGAGACGACACGCCGTTCGCGGCGGTCGCGTCGCGCCCGCGCCCGGTGTTCGGCTTCCTGAAGCAACGGTTCGCACAGGTCAGCAACCCGCCCATCGACCATCTCCGTGAGCGGCTCGTCATGTCCCTGCGGACGTGTCTCGGCCCGCGCGCCGCGCTGCTCACCGAGACGCCCGAGGCCGCCCGGCTGCTCGAGCTCCGCTCGTTCTTCCTCTACCCCGACGCCTTCGACGCGCTGCTCGACCGAGAACGGTCGGGGTTCGATTCCGCGAACCTCGACGCGACGTTCCCGGTCGCCGATGGACCAGGTG
>JANOWV010000145.1:0-4906 GCA_031418075.1 Actinomycetes bacterium | reverse complement strand
GGCGGCGTTCGCCCGGCTCAGCTTCGACGCCCCGGAATGGCAAAGCTGGCTGGATGCGCTCCCGGCTGACCCCCAGGAACTAGCCATCATCGAAGCAATCCGCGAGGAGACGGCCATCCCGTTCGAGTGGAGCACGGTCCGAGAACTCTCCTGGGGCGACCGGGCCAGCTTTCTGTGGGCGGTAGCGGTGCCCTCGGCCGAGGAACTGGCCTCGCGGGGGATGACCCACCGCAGCCGCATCAGCGGCGGGCTTCACAACCTCCGCACCGAAGCTCGCTCAAGGATCGGTGGGCGATGAAGAAGGCGTGGGTTGCACTGGCGCTGGGACTCTGCACCCTCTTGGTGGGCGCCCTTGGGGCACTGCGCTGGACGCTGATTCCAGAACACCTGGACACCCGCGTCCACAAGATGATGGGGTTCGTACGTTCCTTCGAGGGCCATGGTTCGGATCCATCCTCTCTATGGGGACTACACCCGGGCGGTCGCGAAGCGCACACCGGCGGTGTCGAGCACGATCGTCATGTCCTCATAGGCGAGGCAGACCTGCTCCTCGGTCGTCCCCCACCGCTCGTGGGTCGCCTGCAGGAGCACCTCGAGCTCGTCGTCGGTGTGGTACGGGTCGTGGTGGAACAGCACTGTCGTGGTGACGTTCGCCTTCTCGGCGAAGCGCATCACGTGCTCGAACGCAGAATGCCCCCAGCCCACGTGGTTCGGGTACTCGTGGTCGCCGTACTGGGCATCGTGCAACAGGACGTCGGCGTCTCGCGCGAGCGCGTACCCGCTGATCCACGAGCTCGGTTGGTCGGCGAGCTCGACCCCGAGCGACGGCTCGTGGTCCGGGAGGTACACCAGCGACCGATCGCCCTCCTCGATCCGGTATCCCACCGTCGGGCCCTGATGCGTGACGTTCATCGCCCGCACCGTGGCCGAGCCGATCACGACCGGCTCCTCCGACGCGTCGTGGAACGTCACCTGCGACGGGAGATCGGCGAGCCGGACCGGGAACAGCGGCGGCGACAGGTACATGGCGATCCGCTCGGCGAGACCCTGCACCGGCGACGCCGGACCCCAGATGTGGACGCGCAGGTCGGGCTGGAAGAGCGGGCGGAAGAAGCCGAGGCCCTGGAGATGGTCCATGTGCAGATGCGTGAGGAAGATGTGGACCTCGTCGCCGGGGTCATCCATCGTGGCGCCCAGCGCCCGTATCCCCGTTCCCGCGTCGAGGACGAGGGTGGGCCCACGCTCGGGTGTCACCTCGACGCACGAGGTGTTCCCTCCGTAGCGGACCGTGTCGGCACCGGGCGCGGCGAGCGACCCCCGACAGCCCCAGATCCGCGCCCGCATCAGCGCTCGTCGACCGGCGCCGCGAGCCAGAACACGCTCACGACACCGTGCATCTCGTCGTTCTTCCCGAACAGCGGATACGCGGTCGCGTCGAGGAGGCGCCGGACACCGTCGTAGCCCGTCGCCTGCAACGTGAGGTGCGCGGGTCGGCGCTCGAAGAACGCCACCCCGGCCGGCGAGTCACGCCGACGCAACGGCTCCCCGTCCTCGTCGGAGAGTGCGAGGACCGTGCCGAACTCCTCGCCGGAGATCTCCCCCACCTCGGCCCACGGCTTTCCGATCAGCAACTCGGCGGCATCGTTGAAGTACACGAGGTTCATGGCCGCGTCGAGCAGGAACATCGGGGTCGCGAGGTTGGAGGCGAGCTCGCGCGCCAGGATGAGCGGGAGGCTCCTCGCGCCGTTGCTGCTTGCGGTCACGGTCGTGACGCTAGCGGCGGGCGCACCGAATCGACAGGGCCGGCCGATGAAGGCAGTGGCGCCCTCCGCCTCCACGCGTCAGCATCTCCCCATGGCATTCGAGGTCGCAGAGGCCGTCACTCCCCAAGAGAAGGAAGCCGTCTACCGCTTCCGCTACTCGGTGTACGTCGAGGAGATGGGCCGCTACCAGGGCAGCGCCGACCACGAAGGGCGGCGGCTCATCGAGGCCGAGGACGAGACGAGCTGGATCTTCTACGCCAAGGAAGGCGACGACGTCGTCGGCACCGCGCGACTCAGCTGGGGGGAGCACGGGTTCTCCGACCGCCAGGTCGGCGAGTACAGCCTCCCTCCGTTCCTCGAACAGGTCCCGGCACAGCACCTCGCGATCGGCGAACGCGTCATGGTGACGCCGCGGCTGCGCGGGACGGGGCTCGTCGACGACCTGCTCGCGTGTCGGCACGAGACTGCCGTCGCCCACGACGTCCGCATCCAGTTCAGTGCGTGCGAGCCGCATCTCCTCTCTCTGTACCTGGGCCAGGGCCGACGTACCTACGCGACGCGCAACATCAACAGCGCCGAGGCGGGTTACCTCATCCCGCTCGTCGTGTTCCCCCAGGGGACCGACCTGCTGGTCGGCCTCGACGATCACACACCAGACGCGGTGCCCGACTGCGTCGCGCAGATCCTCACCGGCGGGGGCGGTGCCGTGCTCAGTCCGCTCATGGCCGGCGAGGGCGACTACACGGCACACCTCCGGTCGGCGCTCCACGAGATCGAAGGCCTCGCCATCTCCGCGTTCCACTCCTTCACCGACGACGAGGTGGAGCGGTGCCTCGGCCGGAGCAACGTGATCGAGTGCGCGGCCGGCGACCACGTGCTCAAGAAGGGTGGGGTGGCCCGCAACCTCTTCGTGGTCCTCGACGGCACCCTGGAGGTCCGCGACGGAGACCGGGTCGTCGCCGTCCTCGCCGAGGGCGACGTCTTCGGGGAGATGGCCTTCCTGCTGGAGCGGCCCCGGACCCTCGATGCCTTCGCGGCCAGTGAATCGGTACGGGTGCTGAGCCTGAGCGAGCACACGCTCCGGACCATGATCGACGAGGACCCGGTCATCGCGGCCAAGCTGGTGGTCAACATCTCCAAGATGCTGTGCGTCCGCCTCATCAAGACCACCGGAGCCGCCTGAATTCGACCCCTCGACGGGCTTTCGGCCCCACCGAAGGAAAAAATCTCCTCCCGCCCCGAAGAACCGGCCCGAAATGTCGTAGACTGAATCTCTTCGAGGCACGCGCTGAACGGACCGTCCCAACGAGAGGACGCGAGGACGTCGGCAGCCGGCACCGTCGAAACCCGGGGTAGCAGCCGCGCCTCCGGACCCGCACTGAGATGTGCCGACCCGCATCTCGGTCGATGGGGAGAAGAACACGATGGCAGCGCCCAACCGGAAGTCCTCCAGCGAAGATCCCGACCTGGTCCGTCTCTATCTCGACGATGCCGGTCGCTACGAACTGCTCACCAAGGACGACGAAGCTCGTCTCGCGCAGCTGATCGAAGACGGTGTCGCCGCGAAGGCGATCCTCGAAGATCCCGACGCCAAGCTCACCACGACCGAGCGCCGTGCGATCCGTCGCCGGATCCGCAAGGGCGACGAAGCCCACCTCACGTTCGTCCAGTCGAACCTGCGCCTCGTGGTGTCGATCGCGAAGCGCTACCAGGGATCGGGCGTGCCGCTCCTCGATCTCATCCAGGAGGGCAACCTCGGCCTCATCCACGCCGTCGACAAGTTCGACTGGCAGCGCGGCTTCAAGTTCTCGACGTACGCCACGTGGTGGATCCGCCAGGCGATCTCGCGCGGTATCGCGAACATCGGCCGCACGATCCGCCTCCCCGTCCACGCCGGCGACAACCTCATCAAGCTCCAGCGCGCCCGTTCGGTGCTCGAGCTGCGCTTCGGCCGTCCGGCGACGCACGCCTAGCTCGCCGAGGAGCTCGGGATCACCGAGGAGAAGGTGCGCGAGACCACGTTGATCGCACCGACGCCCCTCTCGCTGTCCCAGCCCCTGGGTGAAGACGGTGACGCAGTGCTCGGCGACGTGGTCGAGGACCGCGGCGCGGAGTCGCCGTATGAGGCCGCGGCCACAGCGTTGCTGCCGGCCGAGGTGCAGAAGCTGCTCGGGGCGCTCGCCCCGCGCGAGGCGAAGATCCTCACGCTGCGCTTCGGGCTCGACCGTGGTGAGCCGCGCACGCTCGAAGAGGTCGGCGAGCACTTCGACCTCACCCGCGAGCGCATCCGCCAGATCGAGGCCCGTGCGATGAGCAAGCTGCGCCACCCGGCCTGTGGGGCCGACGTGGACAACCTCCTCAGCGTCTGAGCCTCCCGCTCCAGGCGGTCACGTCTGCTACTGGAGCAGCGTCGCGACGACGTTCACGGTCACGCCGAGGATCACCGCGCCGAACAGGTACGCCAGCAACGCCTGGCGGAGGACGGTCCGGCGGATGGCCGGCCGCTGCACGTCGGTGTCGGCAACCTGGAACGTCATGCCCACGGTGAAGGCGACATACGCGAACGCCTGGTAGTCCGGCGCGTCGTCGCTCTTGAAGTCGATCCCGCCGACCGGTTCGGTGTAGTACTCGTGCGCGTAGCGAAGGGCGAACACCGAGTGCACCGTCGCCCACGAGAGCACGACCGTGAGGACGGCGACCGCCGTGAGCACCGCCTTCTCGGTGCCACTGGCGTCACTCGCCCGCGCGAGCTCGGCCCCCACGCCGAGCAGGCTCGCGATGCATGCCACCACCACCAGCAGGTGTGCGGCAAAGCGACTGGCGTCCTCCAGGGTCGCGACGGCTCGGGTCTCGTCGGCGTCGAGCGTGCCGACGGTGGACCACACCCAGACGAGGAACGTGAGCGCCGCGACGTTCCAGGCGGTGAGCGACGCCGGCTGCCAAGGCACGAACCACGCCACGCCCGAGCCGACCAGCGCACCGACGACGACGACCGCCGCGAGGCGCCGGAGCGCCGAGATGCGCAGCAGCAGACCCCGGGCTCCCGTCGTCTCGACCACGAGGTGAGGCTAGGCCCCACGGGCTACCGGTCCGAGCGCGATCTCGAGGAAGGAACCGCGATGGCACTCTTCGAGCGCAAGGGC